>JALSGY010000232.1 GCA_026982515.1 Paracoccaceae bacterium | reverse complement strand
GCACCTGCAATCGGTGCATTTCGAGCGTGAGAGCAATGCGGTCGAGGTGCTGGTGGGGCGGGTGCGCCGCAAGCTGCCCACCGCCCTGATCCAGACGCGGCGCGGCTTCGGCTACATCGTCGAAACCCCGCCCGAAAGCTGATGCCTGCGCTCAGATCCCTCCGGCTGCGGCTGATGCTCTATGCCACCGTGGTGGTGCTGGCGGCGCTGGTGATTACCGGGATCGGGCTGGCGAGGCTGTTCGAACGTCACGCCGAGCGCCGCGTGGGCCAGGAACTGGACGTGCATCTGGCCCAGCTGGTGGGCGAGCTGCGCTTTGATGCCGAGGGCCGCCCTTCGGTGCTGCGCCAGCCGGCCGACCCACGCTTTCAGCAGATATTCGGCGGGCTCTACTGGCAGATCACCGATGCCTCGGGCCAGCCGCTGCTGCGCTCGCGTTCGCTGTGGGATTCCGAGATGAAGCTGGACAAGGATCAGCTCCGGCCCGGCGAGCTGCACGTGCACAAGGTCCCCGGCCCCACCGAATCGACCCTGCTTGTGCATGAAAAGATCGTCTCCTTCCCCTCGCCTCAGGGCGAACGGCAGCTGCGCATCTCGGTGGCGATCGACACCGCAGAGACCGACGAACTCGTCGCCGCCTTCACCCGTGATTTCATCCCCGCCCTGGTGAGCCTCGGCGTGGTCCTGCTGGCAGGTTTTGCGGTTCAGGTCAGTGCGGGCCTGCGGCCGATGCGTCGCCTGCGCGAACAGATCACTGCCATCCGTGAGGGCCGGCAATCGCGGCTGAAAGGGCCGGTGCCCAGCGAGATCGCGCCGCTGGCAGAGGAAATGAACGAACTGCTGGAAAACCAGGAAAAGGAGATGGTCCGCGCCCGCGACCGCGCCGCCGACATGGCCCACGGCCTCAAGACACCGCTGACCGCACTGGCCACCGACGTGCGGCGGCTCCGTGAAAGGGGCGAGACGGAGATCGCCGCCGACATCGAGGACGTGGCCAACCGCATGCGCCGCCACATGGAGCGTGAACTGGCCCGCGCCCGGTTGCGCCACGGCCGCGCCCGGCTGGTGGCGCTGGCGCCGGTGGTTTCGGCGGTGGTGCGCACGCTCAGGCGCACCCCGCAGGGCGAACGGCTGATCTTCGAAGAGGCGGTGCCCGAAGATCTGCGCGCCCCCATCGACCAGGACGATCTGGCCGAACTGCTGGGCAATCTCGTCGAGAACGCCACCCGCCACGCGCAAACCCGCATCCGGCTTGGCGCCGCGGCCGAAAACGGCGGGTGCCGGCTGGTGGTCGAGGACGACGGCCCCGGCATTCCCGAGGCCAAGCGCCGGGTGGTGGCGGGCCGCGGCGGGCGGCTCGATTCCTCCGGTGCCGGGGCGGGGCTGGGGCTGGCCATCGTTTCCGATATCCTCACCGCCTATGGCGGGCGGCTGGAACTGGGCGCCTCGCCCCTTGGCGGGCTGCGTGCCACCTGCCACATCCCCCTCCGGCCCGGCGGCCCGGGGTGAGCGGCGCCGCCCGGCCCGGTTGACACGCCCCGGCACTTGCCGCATCCCCTTGGGGAATTTGACCAGCGAGGCCAGCCAATGAAAATCGCCATGATCGGCACCGGTTACGTCGGGCTCGTTTCCGGGGTGTGCTTTTCCGACTTCGGGCACGAGGTTGTCTGCGTGGACAAGGACCCCGACAAGATCGCCACGCTCAGGCGCGGGGAGGTGCCGATCTACGAGCCGGGCCTGGAAGATCTGATGGCCCGCAACGTGGCGGCCGGGCGGCTGAGCTTCTCGGAAGATCTGGGCGAGGCGGTCGCCGGGGCGGATGCGGTGTTCATCGCCGTGGGCACCCCCACCCGGCGTGGCGACGGCCATGCCGACCTCAGCTATGTTTTCGCCGCCGCAGAAGAGATCGCCGAAGCGCTTGAGGGCTACACGGTGGTGGTGACCAAGTCCACGGTGCCGGTGGGCACCAACCGCAAAGTCAAGCAGGTCATCGCCAAGGCCAACCCGCAGGCCGAGTTCGACGTGGCCTCCAACCCCGAATTCCTGCGCGAAGGCGCCGCGATCGACGATTTCATGCGCCCCGACCGGGTGGTCGTGGGGGTGCAGAACGACCGTGCCCGCGAAGTGCTGGAGGAAATCTACCGCCCGCTCTATCTGCGCGACTTCCCGATCGTCACCACCGATCTGGAAAGCGCCGAGATGATCAAATATGCCGCCAACGCCTTTCTTGCCACCAAGATCACCTTCATCAACGAGATTGCCGCCCTGTGCGAGCGCGTAGGCGCGGACATCAAGCAGGTGTCGCGCGGCATGGGGCTGGATGGCCGGATCGGCAACAAGTTCCTGCATGCGGGCCCCGGCTACGGGGGCTCGTGCTTTCCCAAGGATACCCGTGCGCTGGCCCGTATCGGGCAGGAGCACGCGGTGCCGATGCAGATCACCGAGACCGTGATCAAGGTGAACGACGAGGTGAAGTGGCGCATGGTCGAGAAGGTGAAGGAGCTGTGCGGCGGCAGCTTCAACGGCAGGACGATCGCGGTGCTCGGCGTTACCTTCAAGCCCAATACCGACGACATGCGCGACGCCCCCTCGCTGACCATCGTCCCGGCGATGATCGGCGGTGGCGCCCGGGTGCGGGTGGTGGACCCGCAGGGCCGGGCCGAGGGCGAGGCGCTCCTGCCCGGGGTGCAATGGCTGGATGATGCCTACCGCGCGGCGAACAAGGCCGATGCGCTGGTGATTCTCACCGAGTGGAACGAGTTCCGCGCCCTTGACCTCAAGCGCCTGGCGAAGAAGATGGCGCGGCCGCGCATGGCCGATCTGCGCAACATCTACTCGGCAAGGGACGCCCGGCGCGCGGGTTTCGAAAGCTACGTCGCGGTGGGCCGCTGAGCGGCAGAAGGTGGAGGGGCCGGTGAGGCTGGGGTTGATCTTTCTCGTTCTCGGCTATGTGCTGAGCCAGTTCTACCGCGCCTTCCTTGCGGTTCTGGCCCCGGTTCTTCAGCAGGACATCGGCGCCGACGCCGAAGCGCTTTCGGTGGCCTCGGGGCTGTGGTTCCTGGCCTTCGCGGCGATGCAGATCCCGGTGGGCTGGGCGCTTGACGTGGTGGGCCCGCGCCGCACCGCCGCCTTCCTGCTGGCCACCGGGGCGGCCGGCGGGGCGCTGGTGTTCGCGATGGCGCAGGGGCCGGGGCAGATCTACCTCGCGATGGTGCTGATCGGCATCGGCTGTTCGCCGGTTCTGATGGCCTCCTACTACATCTTCGCCCGGGTCTTTCCGCCGGCCGTCTTCGGCACGCTGGCCGGGGCAATCATCGGCTTCGGCTCGCTGGGCAACCTCGCAGGTTCGCTGCCGCTGGCCTGGGCTGCGGAAAGTTTCGGCTGGCGCGGGACCCTGTGGGGGCTGGCGGCCATCACCCTGGCCGTGGCCGCCGCGCTTGCCGCCTTCATCCAGGATCCGCCGAAGGCCGAGCAGGGCGAGAACGGCCGCGGCTCCTTGCTGGACATCCTGAAGATCCCGGCGATCTGGCTGATCCTGCCGATGATGCTTGTCAACTACGCCCCGGCGGCGGGCCTGCGGGGCGCGTGGGCGGGGCCGTATCTGAGCGACGTCTACGGGCTGGATGCCACCGGCATTGGCCAGGTGACGCTGGTGATGGGGGTTGCCATGATCATCGGCAATTTCGCCTACGGCCCGCTGGACAGGGTGTTTGGCACCCGCAAGTGGGTGGTGCTGTTCGGCAACCTCGTCGGTGCCGCCTGCCTGCTGCTGCTGTGGGCCTCGCCGGCGGCGGGGGTGTGGCGCTCGGGCCTGCTGCTGGCGGGGGTGGGGCTGTTCGGCTCTTCCTTCCCGCTGATCATGGCCCATGCGCGCGATTTTTTCCCGCCGCACCTGGTGGGGCGGGGGGTGACGCTGCTCAACCTCTTCGGCATCGGCGGGGTGGGCGTGGCGCAGTTCTTCAGCGGCCGGGTATTTGCCGCCTTTGAGGCTACCGCTCCCGATCCGGCCTCTGCCTATGGCGGGCTGTTCCTGATTTTCGGGCTGGCGGTTCTGATGGGCTGCGCGGCCTATCTTTTCAGCCGTGAAAGGGCGGGCTGAGGGCGGCGCTTTTTTCTGTTCAGCCCGCAGCCGGGCGCCTATTGAGGGAAGAGGGAAAAAGCGGCGGATCGGCAGCATGGACAGGGGGTGTTTTCGGTTTTTGTGGGCACGGCTGCGCCGCGACGAGGGCGCGCTGGGCGAATGGTCCTGCCCGCGCGCCGAGCTGTCGGACGAACTGGCCGGCCGCTCGGTGGCGATCGTCGGCAATGCCCGCTCGCTGGCGGCATCCGGCCATGGCGCGCGGATCGACGCGGCCGATCTGGTGATCCGCATCAACCGCGCGCCGATGCCGGCGGCGCGCTCGCACGGCACCCGAACCGACTGGCTGGCGCTGGCCACCCGGCTGAGCCCGGCCGAAGAGGCGCGCATTGCGCCGGCCCGCATCCTGTGGATGTCGCACAAGCGCAAGCGCCTGCCCTGGCGGATCGCCGCGCGGCCGGATTTCTTCCTCTATCCGCTGGCAGAGTTCGAGGCGCTGCGCGGCCGGCTGCAGGCCCCGCCGACCACGGGCCTGATGATCATCGATTTCGTGGCGCGCTCGCAGGCGGCAGACGTGGCGCTTTATGGCTTCGACTTCTTCGCCTCGCTGTCGCTCACCGGCCGGCGCACCGCGGCCCAGGTGCCCCATGACTTCGCCGCCGAGCGGGCCTTTGTCGAACGGCTGATCGAAACCGACCCCCGCTTTCGCCTCGTCCCGGCGTAGGATCACCGCGCCCGCGGCTTTTGCCCTTTCCACCGCGGGCGCTTTCGGCTAATCACCGCCGGCGTTACCGAACCCAAGGAGAGCCGCATGGGCTACAGAGTCGTCGTCGTGGGCGCCACCGGCAACGTGGGCCGCGAAATGCTGAACATCCTGGCCGAGCGCCAGTTCCCCGTGGACGAGATTGCCGTCCTGGCCAGCCGCAAGTCGCTGGGCACGGAGGTGAGCTTCGGCGACAGCACCCTCAAGACCCGGGATCTCGACGCCTTCGATTTCACCGGCTGGGACATGGCTCTGTTCGCCGTGGGCTCGGAGGCCACCAGGCAATATGCGCCCAGGGCAGCCGAGGCGGGCTGCGTGGTGATCGACAACTCCTCGCTCTATCGCTACGAGCCGGACGTGCCTCTGATTGTGCCCGAGGTGAACCCGCAGGCGGTGCACGATTACGCCAGGCGCAACATCATCGCCAACCCCAACTGCTCAACCGCACAGATGGTGGTGGCGCTCAAGCCCCTGCACGACCGGGCCCGGATCCGGCGGGTGGTGGTGAGCACATACCAGTCGGTTTCCGGCGCCGGCAAGGAGGCCATCGACGAGCTGTGGGACCAGACCAAGGGCATGTACGTGCCCGGCCAGGAGGTCGCGCCGAAGAAGTTCACCAAGCAGATCGCCTTCAACGTGATCCCCCATATCGACGTGTTCCTCGACGACGGCTCGACCCGCGAGGAATGGAAGATGGTCGCCGAGACCAAGAAGATCGTGGACCCGGCCATCAAGGTAACGGCCACCTGCGTGCGGGTGCCGGTCTTCGTCGGCCACTCCGAGGCGATCAACATCGAATTCGAGGATTTCCTCGATGAAGATGAGGCGCGCGAGATCCTGCGCCAGGCCCCCGGCATCCTGGTGGTCGACAAGCGCGAGGACGGCGGCTACGTGACGCCCGTCGAATGCGTGGGCGACTACGCCACCTTCATCAGCCGCATTCGCCAGGACAGCACGGTGGAAAACGGGCTGAACCTGTGGTGCGTTTCGGACAACCTGCGCAAGGGGGCGGCGCTGAACGCGGTGCAGATCGCCGAACTGCTGGGCCGCGAGGTGCTCAAGAAGGGATAGCGCGCGGCACCTGGCTGTGCCGCGCCCGGGGCAGTGGATTGCCGCGAAGGGAAGCGTTGGGCGTCAGAGCGGAAGGAACTTGCGCTCTGACGGATCGTAGCACTCCAGCCCGCCCTCACCGATGTCATGCCACAGCCCGTGCAGAGAGAGGTCGTCGCTTTCGACCGCCTCGCGCACGAAGGGGAAGGTCATCAGGTTTTCCAGCGAGACCAGAACCGCCTCCTTCTCGAGGGCGCTAAGCTGGGCCTTTTCATCCGGCAGATCCGAGATCCGGTCGTAGCCGGGGCGCAGGATGTCCATCCAGCGGCCGACATAGCTGGATTTTTCCTCCAGTTCCGGGGCCTTGCCCGAGCACATGGCGTGGCACCCGGCAACGCCGCCGCAGGCCGAATGGCCCATCACGACCAGATGCGCGACCTTCAGCGCGGTCACCGCATATTCCACCGCCGCCGAGGTGC
Organism: Paracoccaceae bacterium; assembly: GCA_026982515.1. Lineage (GTDB taxonomy): Bacteria > Pseudomonadota > Alphaproteobacteria > Rhodobacterales > Rhodobacteraceae > S012-89. Next base: position 12,675 of record JALSGY010000232.1, on the reverse strand, counting down.
CGTGGTGATCGCCGTCGGGCGAATGCGGCGGTACCAGGCTGGCGATGTTGCGGTGGATGAAGAACTCTCCCTGGTCGGCGCCGAAGATCGAGGTGACATGCACGCGCGAATCGCAGCACGAGATCACCATCGCACGCGGGTGCTGTCCCAGTTGCGCCAGGCGGTGATACCAGGCCTTGTTCTCGGCGTAGGTGGTGGCTTTCCATCCGTGATAGCGCTGGATGAGATAATTCGGCAGGGGCCGGGCGAAATTCATTCGGACTGTCCCTTGTCTGAGGTTGGCATTGCCTCCTAGTTAGGAGGCCCGTCCCCGGATTTCGAGGATTTTCTGCGCCTGCATCATGCTGTCGCAGGGGATAATCGGGCCACCGGCCCTTGTGGGGACGGACAAACAGGATAGTTTCGCCGCGAAGATGCGAAGGAACTGCGATACATGGCACTGACATTCGACAAGGGCACCACGCGGGCGATCCCGCTTCACGCGGTCACCGAGGAGGGGTTGCAGGCCTGGCTGGCCGGGCTGTCCGTCGCCGATCTGGCATGGGCCCGGGCGCAGGGCTTCAAGGCGGGGGCCGGCGAGGTGCTGACCTTCCCGGGCGAGGGCGGAAATATCTCTGCCGCTGCCGTGGGGCTGGGCGACGCAAAGGCGCGCAACCGCCAGCGGTTTCAGCTGGCACTTGCGCGCGGCAAGCTGCCCGAGGGCATCTATGAGCTGCACGGACTTGAACCGGGGCCCGAGCTGGACGAAGCGGCGCTGGGCTGGCTGCTGGCGGGCTATCGCTTTGACCGCTACGCCAGCACATCGGCCCCGGGGGCCACGCTGCGCGCCCCGCAAGGGGTGGATGCCCCCCGGCTGGAGGCCATCGCCGCGGGCGAGGCGCTCACCCGCGATCTGATCAATACCCCCGCCTCCGACATGGGTCCGGCTGAGCTGGAGGCCGCCGCCCGCGCCCTGGCGGAGGAATTCGGCGCCTCGGTCGAGGTGACGGGGGGGGATGCGCTGAAGGCGGGCTTTCCGATGATCGAGGCAGTGGGCCGAGCCTCGGCGCGGGCCCCGCGGCTGATCGAGATGAACTGGGGGTCCGAAGGCCCGGCGCTGGCGCTGGTCGGCAAGGGAGTGTGCTTCGATACCGGCGGGCTGAACATCAAGCCCGGTGCCTCCATGGGGCTGATGAAGAAGGACATGGGCGGGGCGGCCACCGTGCTGGGGCTGGCGCGGATGATCATGGCGCTGGGTCTGCCGCTGCGGCTGCGGGTGCTGATCCCGGCGGTGGAAAATGCCATTTCCGGCAGCGCCTTCCGGCCGCAGGACATCCTGACCTCGCGCAAGGGCCTGAGCGTGGAAGTCAACAACACCGATGCCGAGGGCCGTCTGGTGCTGGCCGACGCCCTGGCACTGGCCGATGAGGCCCGGCCCGATCTGCTAGTCTCCATGGCAACGCTTACCGGTGCCGCGCGCGTGGCGCTGGGCCCGGACGTGCCGCCGTTCTTCGCCACCCGCGACAGCGATGCCCGGGTGCTGGCGGAGGCGGCGGAAAGAGCGCGCGATCCGCTCTGGCGTCTGCCCTTCTGGGAGCCGTACGAGAAGATGATCGAGCCGGGGATCGCCGATCTCGATAACGCGCCCAGGGGGGGTATGGCCGGGGCGATCACGGCGGCGCTGTTCCTGCGCCGCTTCGTCACCGAAACCCCGCGATATCTGCATTTTGACATCTACGGCTGGCAGCCCGAGGCGGCCCCGGCGCGGCCCAAGGGCGGCGTGGGCCAGGGTGCGCGGGCCATGCTGGAGGCCCTGCCGGCGCTTCTGGGCTACTGAGTCGGCGGGCAGGCGGACCAGACGGGAAAGCCCCGGCACCGGCCGGGGCTTTCCATTTTGTGAAGGGGGCGTGTCAGTCCGCCTTTTCCCCTTTTCCGATTTCCTCGCCGGTTTCCTGATCGACGACCTTCATCGACAGGCGCACCTTGCCGCGATCGTCGAAGCCCAGCAGCTTGACCCAGACCTCCTGGCCTTCCTTCAGAACGTCCGAGGGGTGGTTCAGCCGGCGGTTCTCGATCTGGCTGACATGGACCAGCCCGTCGCGCTTGCCGAAGAAGTTCACGAAGGCGCCGAAATCGACGATCTTCACCACCTTGCCGCGGTAGATCTTGCCTTCTTCCGGTTCGGCGACGATCGAGTTGATCATGTCGTAGGCCTTCCGGATGGCCTCCTGGTTTGGAGAGGCGATCTTGATGATGCCTTCGTCGTTGATGTCCACCTTGGCGCCGGAGGTTTCCACGATCTCGCGGATCACCTTGCCGCCAGAGCCGATCACTTCGCGGATCTTGTCGGTGGGGATCTGCATCGTTTCGATGCGCGGAGCGTGAACCGAGAAATCGGCAGCGCCCGAAAGCGCCTTGTTCATCTCGCCAAGGATGTGCATCCGCCCTTCTCTGGCCTGGGCCAGGGCCTGCTTCATGATCTCCGGCGTGATGCCGGCGACCTTGATGTCCATCTGCAGGCTGGTGATGCCGTTTTCGGTACCGGCCACCTTGAAATCCATGTCGCCGAGGTGATCCTCGTCGCCAAGGATGTCGGTGAGCACCGCAAACTTGCCGCCCTCTTCGAGGATCAGCCCCATGGCCACCCCTGCCACGGCGGTTTTCAGCGGCACGCCGGCGTCCATCATCGACAGCGAAGAGCCGCAGACCGTGGCCATCGAGCTGGAGCCGTTCGATTCGGTGATCTCCGAGACCAGGCGGATCGTGTAGGGGAAATCGGTTGCCGGCGGCAGGACCGCCTGCAGGGCGCGCCAGGCCAGCTTGCCGTGGCCGATCTCGCGCCGGCCCGGCGGGCCGACACGGCCGACTTCACCCACCGAATAGGGCGGGAAGTTGTAGTGCAGCAGGAAGTTGGAGCGGAAGTTGCCATGCAGCGCGTCGATGATCTGCTCGTCCTCGCCGGTGCCCAGCGTGGTGACCACCAGCGCCTGGGTTTCACCGCGGGTGAACAGCGCCGAGCCGTGTGTGCGCGGCAGCAGGCCGACCTCGCAGCTGATCGGGCGTACCGTCTGGTGATCGCGCCCGTCGATGCGCGCCCCGCCGGCGATGATGTCACCGCGCAGGATCTCGCTTTCCAGCTTCTTGAGGGCGGCTCCGAGATTTTCATCCGCCTGCTGTTCTTCGCTGAGCTGTTCGCGGATCTTCTCGCGTGCCGCGGCGATGGCGGCGGTGCGCTCCTGCTTGTCGCGGATCGCGAAGGCGGCGCGCATGTCGGGCTCGCCGGCGGCCTTCACCGCCTCGTAAAGCGCGGTGTAGTCCGGCGGGGTGAAATCGAACGGCTCCTTCGCCGCTTCCTCGGCCAGATCGATGATCAGGTCGATCACCGGCTTGAGCGCCTCGTGCCCGAACTGGACCGCGCCAAGCATTTCCTCTTCCGAAAGCTCGTAGGCTTCGGACTCGACCATCATCACCGCGTCCTTGGTGCCCGCAACCACCAGATCGAGCTTCTGCTCGGGCTTGTTGCGCAGGTCGTGCATGTCGTCGACATCCGGGTTCAGCACGTATTCGCCGTTCGTGTAGCCCACGCGCGCCCCGGCGATCGGCCCCATGAAGGGCGCACCGGAAAGGGTGAGCGCGGCCGAGGCGGCGATCATCGCCACGATATCGGGGTCGTTCACCAGGTCGTGGCTGAGCACGGTGCACATCACCAGGACCTCGTTCTTGAAGCCCGGCACGAACAGCGGGCGAATCGGCCGGTCGATCAACCGCGAGGTCAGGGTTTCCTTCTCGGTCGGGCGCGCCTCGCGCTTGAAGAAGCCGCCCGGCACCTTGCCGGCGGCATAGTATTTTTCATTGTAGTGAACCGTGAGCGGGAAGAAATCCTGCCCCGGTTTCTGTTCCCTGGCGAAGGTCACGGCCGCCATGACCGAGGTTTCACCAAGGGTGGCGATGACGCATCCATCTGCCTGACGGGCGATCTTGCCCGTTTCCAGAGTGAGGGTCTCGTCCCCCCACTGCATTTCTCTTTTCGTAACTTTGAACATCTCGTTTCCTTCAAGGAGCACTCCCGGCCCTCCGGGTCTCCTGTTTTTTCATGGCGGCCCCATTGCCGCCGATCCCACTCCATCCATCAAGGCGCCGGGATCAGGGCGCCAACTCTGCTAGATTCCGCGCATCTAGCGGAAATCGGCGAAGAAGGGAAGGGGGATCATCCGTCCGGCCCCCGGCCGTGACGCAAAGGGTCCGGAACAGGAAAAATGCGCCCGCGGGGGGGCGCATCTTCCTTGCAGTGATTGCCGTGTTCCCGGCCCGGGCCCCGTTCAGGGCTAGCGGCGCAGTCCCAGCCGCTCGATCAGCTTGCGGTAGCGCTCTTCGTCCTTGCCCTTGAGGTAGTCCAGCAGCTTGCGGCGCTGGGCAACCATCATCAGCAGCCCGCGACGCGAGTGGTTGTCCTTCTTGTGGGTCTTGAAGTGCTCGGTCAGCGTCGCAATCCGGCTGGACAGGATGGCCACCTGCACTTCCGGTGAGCCGGTATCGCCATCATGGGTGGCGAATTCCTTGATGATACGCTGCTTTTCTTCAGCGGTGATCGACATCGGGGTCTCCTTTCACATCTCTTGGGTCATGGCGCAAGCCGGGATGTCGTCCAGCAGGGCCCTTGGAGGGTGCCGCCAGCTTTGCCGGCGGATGCGCGCATATAGGGGATATCTGCGCGGAAGAAAAGCCCTTCTTGCGAGCATCTGGCGGGCGAGGGATAGCTGCAATTTTACTGATTTTCCGCACCGTTCGTTCGGATTTCGGTGCTATCCCGGGGCCGGGTGCATGGGAATTTCGAGGTGTGGTGATGATTTACGCGATCTTGCTGTTGGGCCTGCTGCCTCTGGCATTCCTGCCCGATTTCCTCTCGTCCGGCTCCGAGGGCCCGGAGGCAGATCCGGAACCGGCCGGGGCCGGCGAGGGGCAGGGCGACATGCTGGAGGAGGCCGGGTTCGGGGGCACCCCCGCCGGGCCGGGCAATGGCCTGGGCGAAGGCGGCACCAGCGGCATGGGGCCGGAGGACAGCGGGCAGGAGGGCGCCGGGCACGGGCCGGAGAGCGGCGCCACCACCCTTCTTCCGGTGGATGAGCAGGACGCGCCCGGCACTGCCCCGCCGGCCGGTGGCATCCTCCCTCCCCTGGACGAGGACGATCTGCCCGGCGATGCCGCAGGCAACGAGGCGTCACTCGGCCCGGTCATCGAGATCGATTCCGAGGCCGAGGACATCTGGCTCAACGTCGATGAATTCGCCGGCGCCTCCCATGCGGAAATCACCCGGTTCGATCCGGGCCGCGACGTGCTGCATCTCGGCTTCATGGAAGCCCCTGAAGGGGATGCCCCGGAGATTTCCGTAATGCCATCCGAAGATGGCAATGATTCGCTTGTCTATCTGGACGGGGTGCTGATTGCGGTGCTGCGCAATGCGCCGGGCGCCACCGCCGACGACATCCACGTGGATTACGCTACCGCCTGAGGTCAGTCCCAGGGCCTGGGCCGTTCGTCGTAGCCGATGTACAGCGGGTGCTTCGGGTGGCCGGCCTTCGTCAGGCCGAGATGGAACAGCGGCCGCCCGGTGGCGCGCAGCAGCGCCTCCACCTGCGGGCCGCGGTTGAGGTGCTCGCCATGGGTGCCCCAGGCGCAGATGATCTGATCGCCCCAGCCGCAGCTTTCGAGGATCGCCGCGTCATTTCCGGGGCCCACCGGATCGGCGGCGGCGCGCATGGCGCGGGGGTTCGTCTCGCGCCAGGCGAAGATGTTGGTCACCCGGAAGGCGCCGAAGCCCAGCGCGCGGGCGCGGCGCTCGCAGCGCTCCACCGTCGGGTCGTTCTGCACCTCGGTGGCGGTAGAGGGGTTCAGCATGATGAACAGGACCCGCCGCCCGCCCTCGTCCCAGGTGCGGGTCAGCATGTACCGGTATCTTTCGCAGGCGGAATAGACGGCAATGCTGTGCGCGTCGCCCTTCTGGTGAACCCGAGAAATCATGCGCCATTCCTGCAAGGGATCGAGGCCGCCCGCAAGGCCCGGCTACGGTTGCAGCGGCTGGTTGAACACCCGGCTGGGGTGCAGCTCGCCCGAGCGGTAGATGCCCACCGCCACCGCCCGGCCCTGCCACGAGGCCCAGGCCTCTTCGCCGTATTCCACATCCGATGCGATCACCATGCCGGGGTTGCCGTTGCGCAGCCGGGCCGCGCCTTCTGCGGTGCAGGGCAGTTCGGGCAGTTCGCTCAGCCCGTCTTCGAGGGGGCGCAGCAGTTCGTCCAGTGCCGGGGTCCGGGCCAGTTCGTCGATGCGCTCGATGGAAATGCCGTCTTCGGCATCGAACGGGCCGGACCAGATGCGCCGCAGTTGCGTCACATGGCCGTGACAGCCGAGCTTCTCTCCCAGATCCCGCGCGATGGCACGCACGTAGCCGCCCTTGCCGCAGACCATCTCCAGAACCGCGTGGTCGGGATCGGGGCGGGCAACGAGGCTCAGCTCTTCCACGTAGAGCGGGCGCGCGGCGATCTCCACCTCCTCGCCCTCGCGGGCCAGCTTGTAGGCACGCTGCCCGTCGATCTTCACGGCCGAGAACTTCGGCGGCACCTGCATGATGTCGCCCACGAAGCCGGCCAGGGCGGCCTCGATCTCGGCATCGCCGGGGCGGTTGTCGCTTTCGGCGATCACCTCGCCCTCGGCGTCGTCGGTATTGGTGGCCTGGCCGAAGCGCACCGTGAAACGGTAGGCCTTCAGCGCATCGGTGACATAGGGGACGGTCTTGGTCGCCTCGCCCACCGCCACCGCAAGCACGCCGGTTGCTGCCGGATCAAGCGTGCCGGCGTGGCCGGCCTTCTTCGCGTCCAGCGCCCATTTCACCTTGTTGACGACCGCCGTCGAGGTCATCCCCTCGGGCTTGTCGACAACCAGCCACCCCGAGATGTCGCGGCCTCTCTTTCGGCGAGCCATCAGTCTTCCTGTTCGATGTCTCGGCGCACGTCCTCGCGGGAGAACAGCCGCCGGGTTTCATCCATCCGGTCGAAGGTCTCGTCGATGACGAAACGCAACTCGGGCGAGAATTTCAGCGTTACCGCCCTGGAGACGGCGCGGCGCAGCTCTGCGCGGTTGCGGGCCAGCGCCGCGATCGCTTCCTTGCGATGCTCGCCGCCCAGCGGCATCACATAGGCCGTGGCGACCCGCAGGTCGGGCGAGGTGCGCACCTCGGCCACGGTGATCGACAGGCGGTTGAGCTCCGGGTCGTGCACTTCGCCGCGCGCCAGCACCTCCGACAGGGTGCGGCGGATCAGTTCGCCCACGCGAAGCTGACGTTGCGAGGGGCCGGAGCCGGAATGATGCGCGTTCTTTGCCATGGCGGGCAAATAGGGTGGATCGGGCGCTTGTGCAACTGGCCTTTACCTGCCCGCGTGGTTGTGGCTACAGGGAAGGGCTGGCGAAGAGAGGCGCAAAATGAGCGATCAGACAGAGAAACCGGGAATCGTGGTCACCGGCGCGTCGGGGCGGATGGGGCAGATGCTGATCCGCGCCGTGCTGGAAAGCGGCAGGGCGCGGCTGGTCGGGGCGCTGGAGCGGCCGGGCCATGAATGGATCGGCCGCGATGTGGGCGAGGCCATGGGCGGGGCGCCGATCGGGCTGCGGGTAAGCGACGATCCGCTGGAGGCCTTCGCCAGGGCGCAGGCGGTGCTCGATTTCACGGCACCGCCGGCGACGGTGGAGTTTGCCGCCCTTGCCGCTCAGGCCCGCGCCGTGCACGTGATCGGGACCACCGGCCTTTCAGAGGACGACCTGAAGAAGATCAGTGCCGCCGCCCGGCATGCGGTGATCATTCGCGCCGGCAACATGAGCATGGGGGTGAACCTGCTGGTGAAGCTGGTGCGCACGGTGGCCGAGACCCTCGGCGCGGAGTTCGACATCGAGATCGTCGAAGCCCATCACAACCGCAAGGTCGATGCACCTTCGGGCACCGCGCTGATGCTGGGTCAGGCCGCGGCCGAGGGGCGCGGGGTGAAGCTGGAGGAGGTCTCGGACAGGGGGCGCGACGGCATCACCGGCGCCCGCCGGCGCGGCGACATCGGGTTTTGTTCGATCCGCGGCGGCGACATCGTGGGCGAGCACGAGGTGATGTTCATCGGTCGGGACGAACGTATCTCGCTGCGCCATGTGGCGACGGACCGCCGGCTGTTCGCCAACGGCGCCCTGCGCGCCGCGCTGTGGGGGCTCAGCCGCAAGCCCGGAGAATACGACATGCAGGACGTGCTGGGGCTCTAGTTTCAGAAATCGATGGCGATTCCCTTCTTCTCCCAGTCGCCGTAGCGCACCGGATCGGGGCCGTCGCGGCCGCCCAGCTCTTTTGGTCGTTCCTGCGCCTTTGCCTTCTTGCGGCGCTCCTCGGCCTCGGCCAGGGCGCGACGGGCAGCGGGCGGGAGATCCGGCTTGTCGGTCTGTTCCGTCATGGGCTGGTCCTTGTTCCCTTCAACCCGGTGATATAGGGGCTTGCCAGCACCGGCAAGCCGTCAGGAAACCGCCATGTCCCATTCCGCAACCGCCCCCCGCAAGGCCGCCGTCCGGCTGCTCGATGCGGTGCTGGGCGAGGGCCGGCTGCTGTCGGAGCTTCTGCCCGGGGCGCTGGAGCGGCTGGAACCTGCCGAACGCGCCCGTGCCGCCCGCCTGGCGCTGAGCTGCCTGCGCCAGATGGACCGGGCCGACCGGATGCTCGGCCCCTTTCTCAAGCACCGCCCGCCATTGCATGTGCACAACGTGCTGCGCCTGGCCGTGGTCGAGATGTTCGCCGAGGGCGCGCCGGCGCACGGGGTTGTCAATGCCGCTGTCGAGATCGTGCGCGCGGGCCGGGGCACCGCCCGCCTGGCCGGTCTGACCAACGCGGTGCTGCGCAGGCTGGCCGCGGCCGGTCCGCAAGCGTGGGAGAAACTCCCCCCGCCGCGGCTGCCCAGGTGGCTGCGCAAGCCGCTGATCGCCGATTACGGCAAGCCGGTGGTCGAGGCGATGGAACGGGCCCATGCCCGCGGCGCGCCGCTGGATCTGACCGTGAAGGAAAAGCCCCGGGACTGGGCCGAGCGGCTTGGCGGTGTGGTGGTGCCGACCGGCTCGGTGCGCCTGCCCGGCAGTCCGCAGGTCTCGGTCCTGCCCGGATACGAACAGGGCTCGTGGTGGGTGCAGGATGCCGCCGCCGCCCTGCCGGCCCGCATCCTCGCCCCCGCACCGGGCGAGACGGTGCTGGACATGTGCGCCGCCCCCGGCGGCAAGACGATGCAACTGGCCGCCTCGGGCGCGCAGGTTACCGCGCTGGATGTTTCCGCCAGCCGGATGAAGCGGGTGGCCGAGAACCTTTCGCGCACCGGGCTGCGGGCCGGGACGGTGGTGGCAGATGCGCTGGGCTGGCGCGGCGGGCCTTTCGACGCGGTGCTGCTCGATGCCCCGTGTTCGGCCACCGGGACCATCCGCCGCCACCCCGACCTGCCCCACGCCAGGGACGGCTCGGAGTTTCCCGCCCTGTTCTCTCTACAGGCAAGGCTGATCGACCACGCGCTGGAACTGTTGCGCCCGGGCGGGCGGTTGATGTTCTGCACCTGCTCGCTGCTGCTCGATGAGGGCGAAGAGCAGGTGAAGGATGCGCTGGCCCGACACCGCGGGCTGACGCTCGATCTGGAGGCGCTGAGCGTGCCCGGGGTGGAGCCCGGCTGGATCGGCGAGCAGGGGCTGCGCACCCGGCCCGACTACTGGCCCGACAAGGGCGGGATGGACGGGTTTTTCATGACGCTTGTGCGAAAGCCCGCCTGAGCGGCGATTCTGCGATGACAGAAAGCCTCTGCCGGCGTATTGTGGGAAAAACACCGGCCGAAAAGGCCTGAACGCGAGGCAAGGCAGGGTTCGCCCGTGTCCCAGTTCGAGAAAATCGCGGCGCGCTGGACGCGCTGGATGAACCGCTGGCATGCCATGCGCTCCACCCGGGCGCGGCCGGCCTCCGGTTTCGTCTCACAGCCGGAGCCGCGCACGATCGGCTCTTTCGCGCGCGGCCGGCAGCTTTCAGCGGGGAATTTCCTGTTTGCCGGCGCACTTGTCGAGGACCCGGAAAACAGCATCTGGCGCCTGCAGGTGCCCCACCGCGAGTTCGAGGAGGAAATTCAGGGCTTCACCTGGCTGGACGATCTGGCCGCCGTGGGCGACGGGCCGGCCTGCAGGCGGGCCCAGGCCTGGACGGCCGAGTGGATCGAGCTGTTCGGCCGCGGCCGGGGCCCGGGCTGGACGCCCGATCTCACCGGGCGCCGCCTGATCCGCTGGATCAACCACGCGCTGTTGCTGCTCAATGGCCAGCCGGCGGAATTTTCCGATGCCTACTTTCGTTCGCTGGCCTGCCAGACGATCTTTCTCTCCCGGCGCTGGCATGCCGCTTCGGCCGGGCTGCCCCGGTTCGAGGCGCTCACCGGGCTGATCTATGCCGGCCTGGCCCTGACCGGCATGGAAGATCGCGTGGAACCGGCGGTGAAGGCCCTGGCGCGCGAATGCCGCGAGCAGATCGATGCCGAGGGCGGTATTCCCACCCGCAACCCCGAAGAACTGCTCGAGGTGTTCACGCTGCTCACCTGGGCGTCTTCGGCGCTGGCCGAGGCAGGCCGGATGGCCGCCCCCGCGCATCTGATGGCGATCGAGCGCATCGCCCCCACCCTGCGCGCTCTTCGCCATGCCGACGGCGGGCTGGCGCGGTTCCACGGCGGCGGGCGCGGGGCCGAGGGGCGGCTCGATCATGCGCTGGCCGCCTCGGGCGTGAGGACAGCGGCGCCGCCGGGGCTCAGCATGGGGTTTGTGCGTCTGCACGCAGGGCGCACCACCGTGATCGTGGATGCCGCCGCCCCGCCTGTCGGCATGGCTTCGGGGAATGCCCATGCCTCCACCCTGGCATTCGAGCTGACCTCGGGGCGGCGTCCGCTGATCGTCAACTGCGGCTCGGGGGCGAGCTTCGGGCGCGAGTGGCGGCGGGCCGGGCGGGCCACTGCCTCGCATTCCACCCTGGCCATAGACGGGCTGTCCACCGCGCGGCTGGGCCGCCGCGCGGTGGTGGCCGGCCGCGAACGCGAGCTTCTGGTCGATGCGCCGCGCGACGTGCGCGTGCAGTTTCTGGCCGAGGAAGGGGCGCAGGGGCTGATCGTCGGCCATGACGGGTATCTCGCCAGCCACGGGCTTACCCATATCCGCCGGATCGAGCTGGCCACCAGCGGCCGCGGCATCGCCGGCGAGGATACGCTGGCCGCGATCGAGAAGGAGGATGAAAGGACTTTCGACGCGGCACTTGACCGCGGGTTGCTTCAGGGCATCCGGTTCAAGGTCAGGTTTCATCTTCACCCGGACGTGGATGCCGAGCTGGACATGGGCGGCACCGCCGTTTCCATGGCGCTCAGAAGCGGCGAGATATGGGTGTTGCGTCATGACGGGGTGGCGGAACTGAGCCTTGAGCCCAGCGTTTATCTGGAAAAAACCCGTCTCAGGCCGCGTGCGACCAAACAGGTGGTTCTATCTGCCGTCGCGGTGGAGTATGCGACGCGCATCCGCTGGACTCTTGCCAAGGCACAGGACACGCCGGATGCGGTGCGTGATCTGGCCCGCGAAGAGGACAGCATCGCCTTGACCTGACCTTGATCCCGGGGGATTGCCTCAATGTCAAAACTTGTGCCCGTGCGCCGCGCGCTCATTTCCGTTTCCGACAAGACCGGGCTCGTCGAGCTTGCCCGAGGGCTGGCCGAGCGTGGGGTGGATCTGCTTTCCACCGGCGGCACGGCGCGGGCCATGCGCGAGGCCGGGCTGGCGGTGCGCGACGTTTCGGAAATCACCAACTTCCCCGAAATGATGGACGGGCGGGTGAAAACGCTGCACCCGGCGGTGCACGGCGGGCTGCTGGCGCTGCGCGACAACCCCGAGCATCTGGCCGCCATGGAAGAGCACGGCATCGGCCCGATCGATCTGCTGGTGGTCAATCTCTATCCCTTCGAGCAGACCGTGGCGCAGGGGGCAGATTTCGATACCTGCATCGAGAACATCGACATCGGCGGCCCGGCGATGATCCGCGCGGCGGCCAAGAATCACGCCTTCGTCACCGTCATCACCGATGTGGAGGATTACGAAAAGCTGCTGGGCGACATGGACCAGCACGGCGGGGCCACCTGCCCGAAGTTCCGCCGCAAGCGCGCCCAGATCGCCTTTGCCCGCACCGCTGCCTATGACGCGGCAGTCTCGAACTGGATGGCCGGGGCGCTGGGGGTCGAGGCGCCGCGGCGCCGTGCCTTCGCCGGCCGGCTTGCCCAGACCCTGCGCTATGGTGAGAACCCGCACCAGAAGGCGGCGTTCTATACCGACGGCACCAACCGGCCCGGTGTGGCCACGGCCCGCCAGCTGCAGGGCAAGGAACTGTCCTACAACAACATCAACGATACCGATGCCGCCTTCGAACTGGTGGCCGAATTCGACCCCGCCGAGGGGCCTGCCTGCGCCATCATCAAGCACGCCAACCCCTGCGGCGTGGCCCGGGGCGGCACGCTGGCCGAGGCCTACCGCCGCGCCTTCGACTGTGATCGCACCTCGGCCTTCGGCGGCATCGTCGCGCTGAACGCCCCGCTGAATGGCGAGACCGCCGGGGAGATCGTGAAGATCTTCACCGAG
>JALSGY010000231.1 GCA_026982515.1 Paracoccaceae bacterium | reverse complement strand
TGATCATGGCCGAAAGCTTCATCTCCTTCCTCGGGCTGGGGGTGCAGGAGCCCAACACCTCGCTCGGGGCGCTGATCAACGAGGGCGCGGGCACCATCCTGCGCGGCACCCTGTGGCAGCTGGGCATCCCGCTGGGGTTTTTCCTGACCATCATCATCAGCCTCTACTTCATCGGCGACGGGCTGCGTGATGCGCTCGATCCGAAGGACCGCTGACATGGCGCTGCTGACGGTAGACAACCTCTCGGTCACCTTCGACACCCCCGACGGGCAGGTCGAGGCGGTGAAGAACGTGAGTTTCCGCATCGACCCCGGCGAATGCCTCGGCATCGTCGGCGAATCGGGCTCGGGCAAGAGCCAGACCTTCCTTGCTGCCATGGGGCTGCTGGCCGAAAACGGCCGTGCCACCGGCAAGGTGGATTTCGACGGCCACGATCTGCTCCACCTCACCCCGGCCGAGCACAACCGCATCCGCGGCGATCAGATCACCATGATCTTCCAGGATCCGCTGACCGCGCTGACCCCGCATCTGCGCATCGGCGACCAGATGGCCGAGGTGCTGAAGATGCACAAGGGGATGGCCGATGGCGAGGCCCGCAGGCAATGCCTGCACTGGCTGGAGCGGGTGCAGATCCCCGAGGCGGCGCGCCGGATGCGCCAGTTCCCGCATGAGCTGTCGGGGGGCATGCGCCAGCGGGTGATGATCGCCATGGCGATGCTGTGCGGCCCGCGCCTGCTGATCGCCGACGAGCCCACCACCGCACTCGATGTCACCGTTCAGGCCGAGATCCTCGACCTGATGGTGAAGCTGCAAAGGGAGGAGGGCACGGCGATTGCGCTGATTACCCACGACATGGGGGTGGTGGCGCGCCTGTGCGACCGCATCCAGGTGATGCGCCTGGGCGCGTTCGTCGAGGAGGGGCCGGCCGACGAGATCTTCCACAATCCGCGTCACGACTACACGAAGATGCTGCTGGACGCGATGCCGCGCATCGACAGGCCCAACAAGGGCAAGCCCCTGGTGCCGGTGGCGGAAGATGCCGAGACCCTCCTCAGGGTCGAGGACGTGAAGGTGCATTTCCCGGTGCGCATCGACAAGGGGCTGTTCGGCCGCAAGGTGCCGCTCAAGGCGGTCGATGGGGTCAGCTTCGATCTGCGTGCCGGCGAGACCCTGGGCATCGTCGGTGAATCGGGCTGCGGCAAGTCCACGCTGGCGCGCGCGGTGCTGCAGCTGATTCCGCCCAGCCTGGGTTCGGTCTCGTGGCTGGGCCGGCCGATCGAGAAGCTCAGGCACCGGGCGATGATCCCGTTTCGCAAGGAGATGCAGATCGTCTTTCAGGACCCGCTTGCCAGCCTCGATCCGCGCATGACCATCGCCGCCTCGATCGCCGAGCCGCTGCGCACCTTCCAGCCGGGGCTGACCTCGCGCGAGCGCAAGCTCAAGGTGGCCGAGATGATGGAGAAGGTCGGCCTCGACCAGAAGCTGATCAACCGCTACCCGCACGAACTTTCCGGCGGCCAGAACCAGCGCGTGGGCATCGCCCGGGCCATGATCAACCGCCCGCGGCTGATCATCTGCGACGAGGCGGTCTCGGCGCTCGACGTCTCGATCCAGGCCCAGGTGGTGGACCTGCTCAAGGATCTGCAGCGCGAATTCGCTCTGGCGATGATCTTCATCAGCCACGACCTTTCGGTGGTGCGCGAAATCTCGCACCGCATCCTGGTGCTCTATCTGGGGCGCACCGTGGAACTGGCCGACCGAGACACCATCTACGGCAACCCGGTGCACCCATACACGCAGTCGCTGATCTCGGCGGTGCCGATCCCCGATCCGCACATCGAGCGCAGCCGCAGCCGCATCAAGCTGCCCGGAGAGCTGCCCTCGCCGCTTGATCCGGGGGCGGCGCTGCGCTTTCTTCCCTCGAAACTGGCCGCCGGGGAGCGCAACTACGTGCCGAAGCTGTTCGAGGTCGAGAAGGGCCATTTCGTGGCCGAGCACGACCCGCTGGAAGAGCTGCTGAAGGCCGGTTGAGGCCGGCCGGGGCGGTTGCGGCTCAGCCGGGCCAGGCCACCACTTCCTGGCGCTGCCGGCCCAGGCCCTCGACCTCCAGTTCCATCACGTCGCCGGGGCGCAGGAAGCGGGGCGGCTCAAAGCCCATGCCCACCCCTTCGGGGGTGCCGGTGGCGATGATGTCGCCGGGGAGCAGCGCCATGAACCGCGACATGTAGGAGATGATCTCGGCCACCGAGAACACCATGTCCGAGGTCGAGCTGTCCTGTCTGATTTCGCCGTTCAGGCGCATGGAAAGGCGCAGGGATTGCGGGTCCGGCACCTCGTCGGCACTCACCAGCCACGGGCCGAGCGGCCCGAAGGTGGGGGCCGACTTGCCCTTGATCCACTGCCCGCCGCGTTCGATCTGGAAGGCGCGTTCGCTGACGTCGTTGACCACGCAGTAGCCGGCCACGCAGGTCAGCGCCTCGGCCTCGCTCACATGTTCGGCGCGCCGGCCGATCACCACCCCCAGCTCCACCTCCCAGTCGGTCTTCTCCGAGCCGCGGGGAATGATCACCGGGTCGCAGGGGCCGGACAGCGCCGAGGTGGCCTTGGAAAACAGGATCGGCTCGCCGGGCAGCTCCATGCCGGCCTCGGCCGCGTGGCGGGCGTAGTTCAGCCCGATGCAGTAGAAATTGGGCACCCAGGCCAGGCAGGGGCCGATGCGGGGCGTCCCCTCCACCTCGGGCAGGGAGGCGGGATCGATCCCGGCCAGTTCGTTCAGTCGCTCCACGCCGACCGATTCGCCTGCCAGATCGCCCAGCCTTCCGGAAAGGTCCCGGATCTTGCCGTTCTTGTCCAGAATCCCGGGTTTTTCATTTCCTTTTGGTCCGTAGCGAAGCAGCTTCATGTTCTTTCCCTGTCATTGTCGCGCCATGTGGCGCGGTGGATATTCCGATATTCCGCCGGCCGGATCCGGGCCGGTGGCCTGTGCG
>JALSGY010000230.1 GCA_026982515.1 Paracoccaceae bacterium | reverse complement strand
GCCATCAGCGCCTCGGCGCGGGGTTCATCAGGTTGGTGGCGGGGTTGAGATTGAAACAGTCGCGCTCGTGGATTTCGCGGTTGCGGGCGGCAAGGATTTCCAGCCTTTCGGCGATCTGCCCGCTGACCGACTTGCGCGTCTGGCGGGCGATCGACTGCACCCGTTCCTCGCAATGTTTCGCAACCCAGTCTCTTGAAGCCAGTGCCATGCCTGCCTCCCGAAAGTTTTGCGTTCACTGTCCGAGTTTTTGCCGCCTGTGCAACCAACAACTTGCGGGCCGGGCGCTTTCTGCGCCTTTGCGGTTGACTTGCGGCGCGGGGGGGCTAAAAGGCGGGCTTCAAGGATTTCACGGGCGGGAACTGGCCCGCTGTGCAGGAGTTAGGACCATGGCGAAACCGACGACGATCAAGATTCGTCTGAACTCGACCGCGGATACGGGCCATTTCTACGTGACGAAGAAGAACGCCCGCACCATGACCGAGAAGATGGTCGTGCGGAAGTACGATCCGGTGGTGCGCAAGCATGTCGAGTACAAGGAAGGCAAGATCAAGTAGCCTTTCCCATGCCGGATGAAGAACGAAAGCCGCGCAGCCTGCGCGGCTTTTTCTCGTTGGAGGCGGCCGGATTGGTGCCGGTCTTTCGCCCCGGAAATGCCTCCTGGCGCAGCCAGGATGGGGGCCATTGACCGTGACCTGGGGGCAAGAGACATGCATGGAGGCAATACCATGAAGAAGACCGGCTTCGTCTTCGCGCTTCTCCTGGTGCTTTCCGCCTGTGCAAGCGTGGCGGAACGCACCGAAAGAAGCTCTGGCGTGGGGTTCGGGATCTACGAGGTTCCGCGGGCCGGCTGAGGCCCGCCGCGGATTGCGCAAATGAAAAGGGCCGGCATCAAGCCGGCCCTTTCGCGTTTCAGTTCTGTCCGCTCATTCCCGATTTCCGAGGAACTGCAGCAGGAAGATGAACAGGTTGATGAAGTCGAGATAGAGGTTCAGCGCGCCGAAGATGGCGGACTTGGCCAGCCACTCGCTGTCCATCGCCTGTGCGTGCTGGATGTAATCGACCTTGATCTTCTGGGTGTCATAGGCGGTGAGGCCCGCGAAGATCAGTACGCCGAGCGACGAGATGGCGAACATGATGGCGGGCGAACCCAGGAAGATGTTGACGATCGAGGCCACCAGCAGGCCGATCACCCCCATGATCAGGAAGGATCCCCAGCCCGAGATGTCCTTCTTGGTGGTGTAGCCCCACAGGGACAGCCCGGCGAAGGAGATCGCGGTGATCAGGAAGGTCTGGGCGATCGAGAAGCCGGTGAAGACCAGGAAGATCGAGCTGAGCGACAGCCCCATGAGGGTTGCAAAGACGTAGAAGTAAAGCTGCGCGCCGGCGGCCGACATGCGGTTGGCGGCGGCGCCGAAGCCGAAGACCATGGCCAGCGGCGCGAACATGATGACCCACTTCAGCGGCGAGAGGTAGATGGCCTGGCCCAGTGCCGTCAGATACTTGCCGTTGGCGAATTCCGCGGTTGCGAGCGCCGGGTCGGTGGTGACCGCAAGCCCCGAGATCGCCCAGGCGGCAAGCGCCGTGACAAGCAGGCCGACGGACATCGTGCCATAGACCTTGTTCATGTGGGCGCGCAGCCCCGCGTCGATCTGTGCAGCGCTTATACCTGCGCCGGTACGGATCGTTTGATAGTCAGCCATTCATCAGCCTCCTTGACATTCATCTGACAGCGGCCCGAAGGGCCGGGCCGCGCTCGTTGCCAATATCGGCGCGAGCGGCCTTCATTTCAAGGTTTTCCGGCTGAATATCCCGTGACGTCGGCCCCCGCTCACGAAGCTGTCGTGACCACCACCTTGCCGGTGGCCTTCCGCTCGCGCAGGAGCCTGAAGGCGTCCTCGACCTTCTCCAGCGGCAGACGGTGGCTGACATGGGGGCGAAGGCGGCCCTCTTCGTACCAGCGCAGAAGCTCGGCGAGGCTGCCGGTCAGGGTTTCGGGGGCGAAGCTCATGTAGCCGCCCCAGTAGAGCCCGATTGCGGTGATGTTCTTGACCAGCAGGATGTTGGCCGGGATCTGCGGGATGTCGCCGCTGGCAAAGCCGATCACCAGATAGCGCGCCTCGGGGTTGCAGGCGCGGAAGGCGGCCTTGAACTGGGCGCCGCCGACCGGGTCGTATACCACGTCCGCCCCGCCGAGCGCCTTGATTTCGGCGCGCAGATCGGCGGTTTCGCTGTCGATCAGATGATGCGCGCCGGCCTGCCCGGCCACCGCCAGCCTGTCCTCGCCGCGCGCCACCGCAATCACCGTCGCGCCCATCAGCCGCCCCGTCTCCACCGCCGTCAGCCCCACGCCGCCGGCGGCCCCCAGAACAACCAGGGTTTCGCCGGGTTGCAGACGGGCACGATGGGCCAGCGCCAGGTGGCTGGTGCCGTAGGCGACCTGAAAGGCGGCCGCCTCCTCGAAGGGCATGTCCGGGGGCAGCTCCACGCAGCGCTCGGCGGGAAAGCAGCCCCACTCGGCCAGCCCGCCCGAACCTGCAAAGGCGGCCACGCGCGCCCCGGGGGCAGGATGGCGCACGCCGGGGCCGGCGGCCTCGACGATGCCGGCCAGCTCCATCCCCAGGGTGAAGGGGGGCTCGGGCGTGTCCTGGTAGCGGCCCTGCATCATCAGCAGGTCGGCGAAATTGAGCCCGCAAGCGGCGATTCGGATCAGCACCTCGCCCGGTCCGGGTTCGGGCCTGGGGATGTCGCGCAGCGCGGGCGGTTCTCCGGCGGCAGTGATCTGGTAGGCCTTCATCGCTTCCTTACCTTTCCTGCGCCCTGCAGTAGCCGCTTGCGGTGCGATTTGCCAGCCCGGTGGTGCGGGTGATTCCCGGCCGGATTGTATTGAGTGCATCGTTTCGTGAAATGTTTTGCATTTTGCAAACGACGCCTCAAAGTTGAATGACATTCTCGGGAAAAACTGGCCTCGAAAGATTGTTTCTTGCTTT
>JALSGY010000229.1 GCA_026982515.1 Paracoccaceae bacterium | reverse complement strand
CGCCGGGCTGGGGCGTGATCTTGAAACAGGCCAGGATGTCGCTGTCCTTCGGCGTATAATCCGGCTCCCAGTATGTGTCGCGGTATTCCTTCACACCCGCCTTGTATGACTTGGCCATGGCTCTCCCCAGCATGTAGATCGTTTGCAGTTGCTCGCAGCGCGGCATCGAATGCGGCGCATGGACAATATGACAAAGGTCGAATATAAATCTAAATCGATAGTTTCTATTCTTCCCATAGAGTATCGCCTATGACGATCCCGGCCACCAACCTCTTCATCCAAGGTATCACCCTGCGCCAACTGCAGATCTTCGAAACCGTCGTGCGGCTGGGCGGCTTCACCCGGGCGGCCGAGGCGCTCAACCTCACCCAGCCCACGGTCTCGATGCAGATCCGCAAGCTGGCCGACACTCTGCAGCTGCCGCTGATCGAGCAGGTGGCGGGCAAGGTGCATGCCACGGCTGCTGGCCGCGAGGTGTACCGCGCCGCGGTGGAGGTGCTGGGGCGCATCTCGGCGCTCAGCGATTACGCCTCCCAGACCCGTGGCGTGGTGCAGGGCGAGCTGCGGCTGGCGGTGATCACCTCGGCTATCTACTTCATGCCGCGGCTTCTGGGCGCCTTCGTGGAGCGCCACCCGCTGGTGGTGCCGCAGCTGTCGGTGAACAACCGGCGCAACGTGCTGCGCCGGCTGCGCGCCAACGAGGACGACCTGCTGATCATGGGTCAGGTGCCGCACGAGCTGTCGGTGGAGGCCCACCCCTTCATCGACAACGAGATCGTGGTCGTGGCGCCGCCGTCCCATCCGCTGGTGCAGGCCCGCGAGATCCCGCTGGCGCGGCTGGCGCAGGAGAAGTTCCTGGTGCGCGAGCCGGGCTCGGGCACGCGCAAGGCGGCGGAGCGGGTGCTGGAAGAACGCGGGGTGGAGATCCGCCCCTACATGGAACTGGGATCAAGCGAGGCGATCAAGCAGGGGGTGATGGCGGGGCTTGGCGTCTCGGTGCTGTCGCGGCGCAACATCGAGCGCGAACTGGCCGGCGGCACCATCGCCATCCTCGATGTCGAGGGCTTTCCCATCACCCGGCGCTGGTATGCGGTGCATCTGCGCGGCAAGGAGCTGTCGCTGGCCGCGCGCAGCTTTCTGGAATTCATCCTTGCCGAAAGCGACAGCATCCTGGCCCCATGAGCGCCCCAGACGGGTTGCATTTGGCCTTGGCGTCTGACGATGTATAAACAGGCATGGCGCGACAGACATCCATCGAAATTCTCTATCCGGAGTTTCGCGCATATGCGCGTTCGATCTGCGATCACCCGGACGAAGCCGAGGACCTGCTTCAGGACGCGGTGGAGCGGGCGTTGCGGGCCGCCAGCCGCCCTGTGCGTTCTGAAGAGCTGCGCCCCTGGATGTTCAGGGTGATGCGCAACCTTCATTACGACGAGTTGCGAAAAAGGCGGGTCCGCCGGGAATATATGGCGGCCGAGAAACGTCTTTTGGTTGAAGGCGGCAGTTCCGCGGATCATGCGAGAGATGTTCTGATTCGTCAGGCTTATCGGAAGCTGCGGCCGGAAACCCGCGAGGTTCTGTTCCTTGTGGATATCATGGGCTTGAAATATGCAGAAGCCGCCGTGGTGATGGACGTGCCGCAGGGCACGGTCATGAGCAGGATCAGCCGCGCCCGGCGGGCGCTGCTGGAGCTTGTCGATGGCGATGCCGGGGCGGGGACAAAGGCGAAAGAAGACGGATGACGGAGCTGAGCGAACAGGACTGGCTGCTGGTCAACGGCTACCATGACGGTGAGCTGCCGGAGCCGCAGCGCGCCAGCTTCGAGGAGCGCCTGCGCCGGGAACCGGCCCTGGCCGAGGCTCTGGCCGGCCTGCGCGAGCTGTCCCGGGGGCTCGGCGCGCTGCGTGCCCCGGCCGCCCCGCCGCCTCCTGCCGCCAACGCCCCCCGCGCGCACTGGCGCTGGCTTGCCGCCGGGGCGCTGGCCGCGGCGCTGGCCGTGGCGGTGCTCCTGCCCGCGCTCCGGCCGGGCGACAATTCGGCCATGGCGCTGCATGCCGCCTTCGTGGCGCAGGATTTCGCCGTTGACGAATCCATGCTGAGCCCGGCCGCCACGGTGCGCACGGCCGGGCTGCCCGATCTTGGCGCGGCGCGTCTGGCACTGGTTGCAAGCCGCGAGATCGAGGGCGGCACCGCAGCCCATTACGCGGGTGTGAACGGCTGCCGGCTGACCTTCTTCGATACCGCCGAGCCCGTCGCCCTGTCCGCTGCCGAGGACGTGCGCACCGCGGCTTGGCAGAACGACACGCGCTATTTCGCGATCGTCGCCGGCGGCATGGACCGCGACAGGTTTCACGCCATCACCACCTATCTGATGCAGCTGACGCAGCAGGGCAGAGAAACCGATACCCGCCTGGCGCTGCTGGACGCCACCCGCAAGGCGACGTCCTGCCCCTGAGCGGTCTGCGGCCCGCTGCGCCCCGGGATTCAGTTGCCCGCGATGACCGGGAAATGATGCGGGAAGTTGGGACGGTCCACGTTGTAATGGGCCTCGAGATAGTCGAGGATCTCGACCATTTCCACCTCGTCGGGCATCGTCATGCCCTGTTCCTCGACCATCCAGTCGATCAGTTCGCTCCATTCGTCGCGGGTCAGGCCTTGCTGGGCGATGATCCTCTCAGAATGGCAGGCGGTGCAGGAGTAAAAGACCGTCTCCACCCCGGGCGCGTTCTTGAGCAGGCCGAACTCGGGCGGCTCTCCGAGAGCGCTTGGCGGAACGTGGGTATCGGCGAGGGCGGGAGAGGCAAGAAGGATGGCCGCCGACAGGGAAAGGGCCACCCGCAGGGGTGTGTGGTTCATTCTGCGTTCCTGTTCGTGAGTGGATGCGCGGAGGCGGCACCCGGGCCGCCTCCGCCTGGCGTCAGCTGGCGCGGACGCCAACCCGGTGCATGGAGTTGTTGAGATAGCCCTTGGGATTCCAGTTGATGGCGAAGGGCT
>JALSGY010000228.1 GCA_026982515.1 Paracoccaceae bacterium | reverse complement strand
GGGCGGCACGTCGCGCCCGTCGGTGATGGCGTGGACGGTGATCCCGATGCCCTCGGCGGCGATGATGCGGGCGGCCTCCAGCATGTGCCGGGTGTGCCCGTGCACCCCGCCGTCGGAGACGATCCCCATCAGGTGCGCCTGCCCGCCGCTGGCCTTCAGCTTCTCGATGAAGCGGCGCAGGGCGGGATTGGCGGCGAAGGATCCGTCCTCGATGGCGAGGTCGATCTGGCCGAGATCCATCGCCACGATGCGCCCGGCCCCGATGTTGGTATGACCGACCTCGGAGTTGCCCATCTGTCCGCGCGGCAGGCCGACGTCGGGGCCGTGGGTGACCAGCGTGGCATTGGGGCACTCGCGCATGATGCGGTCGAAGTTGGGGGTGCGGGCCAGTGCCGGGGCGTTGTTCTCGCGCTCTTCGCGCAGGCCCCAGCCATCGAGGATGCACAGGACGACGGGTTTGGGGGTGCTCATGTTCCTGCCTTCTGCCGGTTTGCCGCGTTTTACCCCGGCGCGGTGCCGGGCGGAACCGGGCAGGCCGGTTTTTCTGCGAAAAATCGTGCCTCCGGCGGGAGTATTTCGGGACAGAAGAAGATCAGGCGCGGTGATAGGGGCTGCCGGCGAGGATCGAGGCGGCACGGTAGAGCTGCTCGGCCAGCATCACCCGCGCCAGCATGTGCGGCCACACCATCGGCCCCAGCGAGAGGCGGAAGGCGGCCCGTTCGCGCAGCTCGGGGGACAGGCCGTCGGCGCCGCCGATCAGGAAGGCCAGATCCTGGCGGCCCTCGTCGCGCCAGCGGGCGAGCTGCCGGGCGAATTGCGGCGAGGTGAGCGCCTTGCCGCGTTCGTCAAGTGCGCACAAGTGCGCCCCGCGCGGTGCGGCGCGGGCCAGCAGCGCGGCCTCGGCGGCCATGCCGCCGCCCTTGCGGTCTTCGACTTCGGTGAAGGCAAGGGGGCCGAGGCCCAGGGGGCGGCCTGTCCGGTTGAACCGGGTCGTGTAATCTTCCACCAGGCTGCGCTCGGGGCCCGCCCGCAGGCGGCCGACGGCGCAGACATGCAGCCGCATCAGCCTCTGGCCGGGCCCGGACCCATCCACATCTTCTCGAGCTGGTAGAACTCGCGCACCTCGGGGCGGAAGACGTGGATGATGATGTCGCCCGCGTCGATCAGGACCCAGTCGCCCTGCTCCTGACCCTCGACGCGCGAGATGATGCTGAACTCGTGCTTGAGGCGGTCGGTCAGCTTTTCGGAGATCGAGGTGACCTGCCGCGAGGAGCGCCCCGAGCAGATGACCATGTAGTCGGCGATCTCGGACTTGCCGCGCAAGTCGATCGCGACCACGTCTTCGGCCTTGTCGTCATCGAGAGAGGAAAGGATGCGTCCGAGCAACTCGTCGCTCGTGTAGTTGTCCGGAGTTCGGGTCGTGCCGCCATCCGGTGCGGCCATGGCGGTGACCGCTTCGGTTGTCTGAGACAGGATGTCATCCTCCTTCGTGCAACGCGCCGCTCAGCCCCGGCGCCGGGCCTGTACCATAGGTAGCATCGGCGCGTGTAAATCTCAATGTTTGCCCGGGCGCGCCGGCCTTGCGGGGGCGGGCGGTGCGTTGTATCTGCACTCCATGACTCGGGTTTTCGACATGGACGACCGTTCGCGCCTGCCGTGGCGTTTCTTCGGTGCTTCGCTCTCGGTGCTGGCGCGGCCATAGGCCTGCGCCCCCTGAACCCCTGACATTCAACGAACCATCCGGGAGAGAACAATGACCGCCCCGAAGACACTCTATGACAAGATCTGGGATGCCCATCTGGTGGACGAGGCCGAGGACGGCACCTGCCTGCTGTATATCGACCGCCACCTGGTGCATGAGGTGACCAGCCCGCAGGCCTTCGAGGGGCTGCGCATGGCCGGTCGCCGCGTGCGCGCGCCGGAAAAGACTATCGCCGTGCCCGACCACAACGTGCCCACCACCGAAGGGCGCGAGGACCCCGCCCAGATGACCGAGGACAGCCGCATCCAGGTGGAGGCGCTGGACCGCAACGCCCGGGAATTCGGCATCCATTACTACCCGGTCAGCGACATCCGCCAGGGGATCGTCCACATCGTCGGGCCGGAACAGGGCTGGACCCTGCCCGGCATGACCGTGGTCTGCGGCGACTCCCACACCGCCACCCACGGCGCCTTCGGGGCGCTGGCCCACGGAATCGGCACCTCGGAGGTCGAGCATGTGCTGGCGACCCAGACCCTGATCCAGAAGAAATCGAAGAACATGAAGGTGGAAATCACCGGCCGCCTCCAGCCCGGCGTGACGCCCAAGGACGTGACGCTGGCGGTGATCGGCGCCACCGGAACCGCCGGCGGCACCGGCCATGTGATCGAATATTGCGGCGAGGTGATCCGCGACATGTCGATGGAAGGCCGGATGACGGTGTGCAACATGGCCATCGAGGGCGGCGCCCGGGCCGGGCTCATCGCGCCGGACGAGAAGACCTTCGAATATGTCAGGGGTCGCCCGCATGCCCCCAAGGGCGCCATGTGGGAGGCGGCCCTGGCCTGGTGGAAGACGCTTTACACCGATGAGGGCGCGCATTTCGACAAGGTGGTGACGCTGAAGGGCGAGGATATCGAACCCGTCGTCACCTGGGGCACCAGCCCCGAGGACGTGCTGCCGATCTCGGGCGTGGTGCCCGCGCCGGAGGATTTCGAGGGCGGCAAGGCCGAGGCGGTGGCCCGGGCGCTGGAATACATGGGGCTGGAGCCGGGCAGGAAGCTCACCGACATCGAGATCGACACGGTGTTCATCGGTTCCTGCACCAATGGCCGCATCGAGGATCTGCGTGCCGCGGCCGAAGTCCTGAAGGGCCGGAAGGTGAAGGAAGGGCTGCGCGCCATGGTCGTGCCGGGATCCGGCCTGGTGCGCGCCCAGGCCGAGGAAGAGGGGCTGGCGCAGATCTTCATTGATGCCGGGTTCGAGTGGCGGCTGGCAGGGTGCTCCATGTGCCTGG
>JALSGY010000227.1 GCA_026982515.1 Paracoccaceae bacterium | reverse complement strand
CGGCCATGGCGTCGCGCAGGGCCTCGCGCACGGTGACGGTCTTCATCTCGGTCCCGGGGGGGATTTCCGGCTCGGCCGGGGTTGCGGCCGCGGCGGGTGCCGGGGCGGGCGCGGCCGCGGCGGGGGTTTCCGGCGCGGGTGCCGCGGCGGGCTGTGCCGGGGCCGCGGCCGGGGCGCCGACGGCGATGTCATCGGCGCTTTCGCCCTCGGCCAGCAGGATCGCGATGGGGGTGTTCACCTTCACCCCCTCGGTCCCCTCGGGCACGAGGATCTTTCCGATCACCCCGTCATCGACGGCCTCGAATTCCATCGTCGCCTTGTCGGTCTCGATCTCGGCGATGATGTCGCCGGAGGAGACGCTGTCCCCCTCCTTGACCAGCCATTTCGCAAGCGTGCCCTCCTCCATCGTCGGCGACAGGGCGGGCATGAGAATTTCGGTTGCCATTTCGGTGCTCTCCCTCAGGCGTAGATGTCGGTGTAGAGTTCCTCGAGCGGCGGCTCGGGGCTTTCCTTGGCGAATTCGGCCGCCTCGTTCACGACCGCCTTGATCTGCTTGTCGATCGCCTTGAGGTCCTCCTCGGAGGCGTGCTTGCCGGTGAGCAGCAGCTGGCGTACGTGGTCGATGGCGTCGCGGGTCTCGCGCACCTTCTGCACCTCTTCGCGGGTGCGGTACTTGGCCGGATCCGACATCGAGTGGCCGCGGTAGCGGTAGGTCTTGACCTCGAGGATGTAGGGCCCCTTGCCGGCCCGGCAGTGGGCCACCGCCTTCAGCCCGGCCTCTCGCACCGCCAGCACGTCCATGCCATCGACCGCCTCGCCGGGGATGCCGAAGGCCTCGCCGCGGGTGTAGATGTCGGGGGTGGAGGTGGAGCGGCTTTGCGCCGTGCCCATGGCATACTGGTTGTTCTCGATCACGAAGATCACCGGCAGTTTCCACAGCGCCGCCATGTTGAAGGTCTCATAGACCTGGCCCTGGTTGGCCGCACCCTCGCCGAAATATGTGTATGTCACCCGGTCGCTGCCCGTGTACTGGCTGGCCAGCGCCAGCCCGGCCCCCAGCGGCACCTGGGCGCCGACGATGCCGTGGCCGCCGTAGAACTCCTTTTCCTTGGAGAACATGTGCATGGAGCCGCCCTTGCCCTTGGAGTAGCCGCCCTCGCGGCCGGTGAGCTCGGCCATCACGCCCCTGGGATCCATGCCGCAGGCCAGCATGTGGCCGTGGTCGCGGTAGGAGGTGATGCGGCGGTCACCCTCTTCGGCGGTGGATTCAAGCCCCACCACCACGGCCTCCTGGCCGATGTAGAGATGGCAGAACCCGCCGATCAGGCCCATGCCATACAGCTGGCCGGCCTTTTCCTCGAATCGGCGGATAAGCAGCATCTCGCGATAGTATTCAAGCAGATCTTCCCTGGAAATATTTGGTTTCTTTTGGCTTTTTCGGGCGGCCATGCGGCATCCTCCTGCGGGTCGCAACGATAGTTTAGCGTTAAACTATCCAATACAGCAGCTGCGCGGGAAATGCGACAGGAAATTCCGCAACAGGTGGAAGAAGTCTGCGTGCAGGGGCGTTCGGGCCGCGCCGGTCAGCGCAGCACGATCTCGTCGGAGCGCAGCAGGCCGAGCACGTCGCGGGCCTGTTCGTCCAGCAGGTCGAGATCGAGGAACTCGTCCGACAGCCGGCGGGTCTTGTTGCGCATCTCGGCCACTTCCATGGCGAGCGCATCGCGCTGGCGGATCAGCTCGGCGGTTTCGGCCTCGATCTGGATGCGCCTGAACAGCCCGTAATCGCCCTGCACGCTGGCAAAGGTGAAATAGCTGGCCAGCGCGAAGATCACGCTGAAATAGATGACCGCGCCATATGCGGGGAATTTCCGTTTTCTGCCCATGGTTCGCCTTGTCGATACCGCCTTCGTGCCGCCTCTTCCGGGCCGCCTGCGGGCAATGTGGCACAATATCCTGCGTCTGTGAATTCCCAATGGTCGCCCGGGGCGCAGTTTCCGGCCCCGGCGTGGGGTTTTCGCGACGCAACGTCCCGGTTGTGCGCCGCCCCTCCTTCGGGGCTATTGTGGGGCAGGAGGATTTGCCATGACGACACCCGCACCGCAATCCGATCTGCAGACCCATGAAGTGATCAACCAGCCACCCGAGCCCGGCGATACCGATCTGTGGCGCGCCGATCTGCCCCTGCGCGAGGCGGTGGCGCGCGAGGGCGGGCAGGCGGGTGTGCTGGCGCCCTTCGGCACCTCCCTGGGGCGGGCCGCGATGCGCGAGGCGGGCCGCGAGGCCAACCGCTGCCTGCCCGAGCTGCGCCTGTTCGACCGCGGCGGGCGGCGGCTCGACGAGGTTCATTTCCACCCCGCCTACCACCGGCTGATGGCCGAGGGCCTGGGCGCGGGCTATGCGGCCATCGCCTGGGAGGGCGCGCCGGGCGGGCATGTGACCCATGCGGCGATGGTCTATCTGATGAGCCAGGTGGAACCCGGCGTTTGCTGCCCCATGACCATGACCTACGCCGGCTGGCCGACCCTGGCCGCCGATCCGGATCTGGCGGCGCTGTGGCAGCCGAAGCTGGCCTCGCGCCGCTACGACCCCTCGCTCAGCCCGGTGGCCGAGAAGCAGGGCGCCACGCTGGGCATGGCGATGACGGAAAAGCAGGGCGGCTCGGATCTGCGGGCCAACACCACCGTGGCCACGCCCGAGGGCGGGCACTACCGGCTGACCGGGCACAAGTGGTTCTGCTCGGCGCCGATGTCGGACGGCTTCCTGACCCTGGCGCAGGCACCGGGCGGGCTGACCTGCTTTCTGGTGCCGCGC
Source organism: Paracoccaceae bacterium (assembly GCA_026982515.1). GTDB lineage: Bacteria > Pseudomonadota > Alphaproteobacteria > Rhodobacterales > Rhodobacteraceae > S012-89. The sequence goes on along the minus strand of JALSGY010000227.1, from coordinate 195 downwards.
TGGCTGGAGGGCGAGCGCAACGCGATCCGGCTGATGCGGCTGAAGGACAAGCTGGGCAACCGGGCCAATGCCTCGGCCGAGATCGAATATGCCGGGGCGCTGGCCTTCCGGCTGGGCGAGGAGGGGCGCGGGGTGCGCACCATCATCGAGATGGTGCACCACACCCGGCTGGATACCGCGATGGCCCCGGCCGGG
>JALSGY010000226.1 GCA_026982515.1 Paracoccaceae bacterium | reverse complement strand
CATCTTTCGTTTCCGTCCTCGGGGCGGCGGGGCGGTGAAGCTGCGCCTTTTAACGCTTTGATCAGGGCGCCGACGGCGTTATTCTGACCCCTGCTCCGGGAGTGACGGGGAAAACGGGCATGAGTGGCCAGAGTTCAGGCGAATTTGCCGGGCGGCGCCGGTTGCGTGCAGGCATCCTTCTGCTGTCGGTCACCGTGCTGGCGGCCTGTCAGGATTCCGCCGGTGACGATGGCGGCGGCAGCGCCGGCACCTCGCTGTTCGATCCGTCGGTCTTCAGCGCCTTCTTCGTCGATGATTTCGGCCCCTACGAGGCCGATGCCCGGGCGCTGCGCGAGAATGACCCGAAATATCTGGTGCAGAAGTTCAGCTGGATAGGCGACGACGGCACCGTCTACGACAGTTATTCGCTGGACAATGCCAATGTGGAATATGCCCACGCGGCGGGGCTGACGGGGGCAGGCCAGACGATCGCGATTCTCGATGCGGGCTTCCGGCAAAGCCATGTGGAGTTTGCCGGCAAGACGATCTATACCCCGCCGGACCATGCTCCGGGGGTGGATGACCACGGCACCGGGGTGGCCTCGATTGCTGCGGGCTCTGCCACCAGCGGCGAGATGATCGGCGTGGCGCCGGGGGCGGACCTGCAGCTTGGCGCCTTCGACAGCTTCGAATCCATGGCCGCCGCGACGCGCCAGGCGGCGTCTGTCGGGGCCATCGTGCAGAACAATTCCTGGGGCTACGAGGCAGACGCCACCCGTTCGCAATACGACGCGGTGTTCGGCAGCCCCGGGGGCACGGATTACATCAATGCGTTGCGCGATTTTGCCGGCAGGGGAATTGTCGTCTTTGCCGCCTCCAACACGGTGGGGCGCACCAGGGCCGATCTGGTTTCGGCCCTGCCGAACTTTGTCTCGGGGCTGGAGGCTTCCTTCATCACGGTGGTCAACGCGGTGCCGGGCTATGCCAATGGCGAGATCGCCTCCGCTTCGCTGGTGTCCTCGGCCTGCCTGGAGGCGGCGCGCTGGTGCATGGCGGCCGACGGGACAGTTTACGCAGCTCAGGCATATACTTATGTGACGGATTCGGAAGGGAACATAATTTCCAGTACCCCGTCAGATACGGCATATGGCATAGTGAGCGGCACCTCCTTCGCCGCGCCGCAGGTCGCCGGTGCGATCGCGCTGCTGGCAGAGGCCTTTCCCTCTCTTTCCGCGCAGGAGCTGCGCGCGCGGCTGCTGGCTTCGGCCAACAACAGCTTCTTCCCGCACACCGGCTATGTGGATTTCGCCTCCACCGTGCGCCACGGCTACAACGAGGAACTCGGCCACGGTTTCCTCGATCTGAAGGCGGCGCTGATGCCGATCGGCGGGTCCTACCTGCCCCAGAGCAACGGCACCATGCTTTCGGCCGACCGGCCGGTGGTGCTGGGTGGCGCGCTGAGCGGCGATGCCCTGAGCACCCGGCTGGCCCGCGAGGAGATCGTGATCGTCGATGCGCTGGGGGGAGATTTCGCGGCCCCGGGCAACATCATGGCGGCCGACATGCTGCTGACGCCGGGCCCGGAAGCGGCGATCGCGCGGGTGATGGCGGCCGATCTCGCCGGCGACGAAGGCGATCCCTTCGCGCTGGAAAGCGCCTTCCCGGCCACGGTGCCGGGGCGGGAGCTGAGCCGGGATCTGGGCGATGTCCGTCTGTCGCTGTTCATGCCCTCGGAAAGATCGCGATCGGCCAGTTTCGGCATTTCCGCCAGCCGCCGTTTCGATCTGGGCGGCAGCGCGCTGCGGCTCGGCTTCGGGTTGCTGCGCGAGGAGGGGGCGTTTGCCGGCATCCAGGCGATGCAGGGCGCCCGGCTGAGCGCGCAGCACGCATCGGCCAGTTTCGCGTGGGACATTCCCCTGAACGGGCGCGAGAGACTGAGCCTGGCCGGCAGCCTCGGGGTGGCCGCGCCGGGGGGCGATCTGCCGGGGGCGCGGTTCACGCCGGTGAGCTACGGGGCGCTGCGCCTGAGCTACGCAGCCCGGGACGTGCTCGGCCGGGGCGACCGGCTGAGCGTCGCCCTGGGCATGCCGCAGGCGATCACCTCGGGGCAGGCGCGTTTCGAGCTGCCGGTGACCATGCGCGCAGGGCAGGCCGGTTTCGCCCCGGTGGCGGTGCCGCTGAGCCCGGCCCGGCGGCAGACGGATTTCACGGCCAGCTACGGCCTGTCGCTTTCGGACGGTGCCGAGCTGCTGTTCTCGGCAAGGCGCAGCCTCAATCTGGGCAACGTGGCCGGGCGGCGCTCCTCCGACGTGGCGATGGGATTGCGGATCAGCTTCTGAGAAGTGCGCTATTCTTCAAGCTTGCGCACCTCTTCGCGCAGGTCCTGCAGGCGCTGGCGATAGTTTTCCGCATCGCCGTAATCGGCAAACTGCGGATACCTCCGGTGCGTGCCGTGCAGCTTCCGGGCGTGCTTGATCGGGCACCAGTAGGCTTCGGTGCGCGAGGCGACCTCACTCACCAGCGCCAGAAGCCCGTTGGCATAGCCGCAGTAGACGCAATTGAGCTTTTCCAGTGCGTTGAGATATTGCAGGCGGTGGCGGTCGATGACAATGTAATCGCGCCGGGGTACCTTCGGGATGCCGTAGGCGGGAAAGCAGATGGCCTGATAGATGGCCACGAAAACATCAAGCAGGACCAGGGGGACGATCAGCGAATAGATGACCGGCGCGGTGAGAACGGTCAGCAACCGGCCGCGGGTGACATAGGGCCAGAGGTGGATTTTCAGCGCCCGATGGCGCTGGCCGATCCCCTTGTCGAACACCACCCGGCCGCGTTCCAGCCGATAGCGAAAGTGCTGCCTGCGCGCCTCGATCTTTTCTTCCAGTTCTTCCTGAAGCTCCCTGATGCGTTCAAGAAGGGTTTCGATCGTCTCGGCCATGTTCTGCCTCCGGGGTTGAGCGCAACAGCCCAGGTGATGGCGCGCCGCGGGGCGATCGCCTCAGTCGCGGCGGCCGGCAAACCGCTGCTGCCATTCCTCGCGTTCTTCGTCGGTGATCT
>JALSGY010000225.1 GCA_026982515.1 Paracoccaceae bacterium | reverse complement strand
GCTGGTGATGGCGGCGGCGGCCTTCGGCCATCTGCCCGCCGTCTTCGTGCCGGCCGGGCCCATGACCTCCGGCCTCGGCAACGACGAAAAGGCGCGCGTCCGCCAGGCCTTCGCCGCGGGCAAATGCACCCGGCAGGAGCTGATGGCCGCCGAAATGGCCGCCTATCACGGCCCCGGCACCTGCACCTTCTACGGCACCGCCAATTCCAACCAGATGCTGATGGAGTTCATGGGCCTTCACCTGCCCGGCGCTTCCTTCGTCAACCCCGGCACGGCGCTGCGCGAGGCGCTCACCGTCGCCGCCGTTCGCCGGGCGCTTCGGATCGCCGCCCCGGGGGACGGGTTCCGCCCCCTCTCGCGCATCCTCGACGAGAAGGCCTTCGTCAACGGCATCGTCGGGCTGATGGCCACGGGGGGCTCCACCAACCTGCTGCTGCACCTGCCGGCAATGGCGCGGGCGGCGGGGATCCTCCTCGAGCTGGAGGATTTCGCCGCGGTCTCGGCCATCACCCCGCTGATGGCGCGGATCTATCCCAACGGGCTGGCGGATGTGAACCAGTTCCATGCCGCGGGCGGGCTCGGCCATCTGATCGGCGAACTGCTGGAGGCGGGGCTGCTGCACCCCGACACCACCACCGTGGCCGGCGACGGGCTGGCCGCCTATACCCGCGAGCCGCGGCTTGACGGGGACGGCACGCTGCACTGGGTGGACGCCCCGCGCGAAAGCCTCGACGAGCGGATCCTCCGCCCCGCCGCCCGCCCCTTCCAGAGCTCCGGCGGGCTGGTGCAGCTGCGCGGCAACCTGGGTGCCGCGGTGATCAAGATCTCGGCGGTGGCCGAAGAGCACCGGGTGGTCGAGGCTCCGGCGCGGGTGTTCCACGACCAGCAGCAGGTGCAGGCCGCCTTCCGCGCCGGCGAACTGACCGGCGACGTGGTGGTGGTGGTGCGCTTCCAGGGCCCGCGCGCCTGCGGCATGCCCGAGCTGCACGCCCTGACCCCGGTGCTCTCGGTGCTGCAGGGGCGCGGGCAGAAGGTTGCGCTGGTCACCGACGGGCGGATGTCGGGGGCATCGGGCAAGGTGCCCGCGGCGATCCATGTCAGCCCCGAAGCCGCCTGCGGCGGGCCGATCGCGAAGATCCGCGACGGCGACAGGCTGCGCCTCGACGCCGGCCGCGGCACGCTCGAGGTGCTCGAAGAGGGGTTTGCCGCGCGCCCCGCCGCGCAGGCAGACCTTTCACCCCATCACGCCGGGCTGGGGCGCGAGCTGTTCGCCGCTTTCCGCGCCAATGTCGGCCCGGCCACCGAGGGCGCCTCGGTGATCGTCTGAAAACGCAGCCGAAGGAGAACGAGAGCCATGCCGATCACCCCCCGCGAGGCCAGCGACCGGATACGCCAGTACTGCCGTCTGGCCCCGGTGATCCCGGTGCTGGTGGTGGAAGACGCCCGCCACGCCCGCCCGCTGGCCGAGGCACTGGTGGCCGGCGGGCTGCCGGTGCTCGAGATCACCCTGCGCACCCCGGCCGCGCTGGAGGCCATCGCCGCCATGGCGCAGGTGGCCGGCGGGATCGTCGGCGCGGGCACGCTGCTGGGCCCCGAGGAGGTGCGCGCGGCGCGGGAAGCGGGCGCGAAATTCGGCGTCTCGCCGGGGGTCACCGACGGGCTGCTGGGGGCGGCAGAGGAGGCCGGCCTGCCGCTGCTGCCCGGCGCCGCCACCGCCACGGAGGCCATGCGCCTGCTGGAGCGCGGCTACAGCGTGCAGAAGTTCTTCCCCGCCGAAGCGGCGGGCGGGGCGGCGGCCCTCCGGGCGCTTGGCGCGCCATTGCCGCAGATCGCCTTCTGCCCCACCGGCGGCATCACCGCGCAAAACGCGCCCGATTATCTTTCCCTGCTCAACACGCTGTGCGTGGGCGGATCATGGGTGGCACCCAAAAAGCTGGTTCACGCCGAGGACTGGGCGGCAATCGAGGCGCTGGCCCGGCAGGCGGCCGCGCTGGCACGCCAGGCTCGGGCCCATTGATCCTGCATTCACGCTCAGGCGGGTTCGCGTCCTGAACAGACTCAAGGGCGCAGGAATGGCGGCGCCATTTCAAGGTCTTGCAACGCATTCAGGGGGCAAATCCGCCTGCGCCACTGTGAGCGTGGGATCAATGGGGCCTGGGCCTGACACCCGCCCCGGCCTCAGCGGCCCCGGAACAGGGTGCCGAAGAGGCCGCGCACGATGCGCCGCCCCGTGGTGCCCTTGAGTTCCCTGATCACCACGTTAGCCACCGCCTCGCCGAGGCTCTCGCCGCCCCCTCCCCGGTCGGGGCTGGCCCGGGCGCGGCTGCGGGCGCCGCCGAAACGGCGGGCGCGGCGGAATTCACGCGCCTCTCCCGTCAGCCGCTCTTCTTCCTCTTCGGCCGCTTCGGCCTCGCGCGCCGCCGCCTCGGCCCGGGCGCGCAGCCGCTCGAAGGCACTCTCGCGGTCGATGGCGATTTCGTATTTCCCGGCCAGCGGCGAGGCGGCGATCACGGTCTGCCGCTGCTCTGCCGTGATCGGACCCAGCTGCGAGGACGGCGGGCGGATCAGGGTACGCTCGACCATCCCCGGCACGCCCCTGGCCTCGAGAAACGAGGTCAGCGCCTCGCCCACGCCCACCTCGCGAATCGCATCCTCGGTCGAGAAGCGCGGGTTGTCGCGGTAGGTCCGGGCGGCGCGCTGCAGCGCCTTGTGGTCGCGCGCGGTGAAGGCGCGAAGGGCGTGCTGGACGCGGTTGCCGAGCTGGCCGAGGATGTCCTCGGGCACGTCATCGGGGTTCTGGGTGACGAACCAGACCCCGACACCCTTGGAACGGATCAGCCGGGCGACCTGTTCGACCTTGTTGACCAGCGCCTTGGGGGCGTCTTCGAACAACAGGTGCGCCTCGTCGAAAAAGAAGACCAGCTTCGGCTTGTCCGGATCGCCGACCTCGGGCAGTTCCTCGAACAGCTCGCTCAGCAGCCACAGCAGGAAGGTGGCGTAAAGCCGGGGCGAACCCATCAGCCGGTCCGCCGCCAGGATAATA
>JALSGY010000224.1 GCA_026982515.1 Paracoccaceae bacterium | reverse complement strand
GTCGGAGACCACCAGCGAAAAGGTGCCCGCGCCAGCCCGCCCGCTCAGCGTGATGGTGCCGGTGCCGCCGGGCTTGGCGGCGATGGCGTCGAGCGCGTTGGTCAGAAGGTTCACCACCACCTGCTCGATCAGTATCTGATCGCCGCGCACCCGCGCGGCCTCCACCTCGGGGGTCACCACGAAGGTGATGCCCGGGGCATCGATCCGGCCCTTCAGCAGCAGGGTGCTTTCGCGGATGATCGCCCCCAGCTCAAGGGTGTCGGAACGATAGCTGGACCGGCGCGCGAAGCGCCGCAGGTGGGTGATGATCGCTTCCATCCGCTGCACCAGCCCCTCCATCCGGGCGATCTGGCGGTTCACCATCTCCCTGCTGCCTGTCTCACACCCCTCGCGCAGAAGATGGATGCGGTGCTTCATCGCCGCCAGCGGCTGGTTGAGCTCGTGGCTGATCCCCGAAGACAGCCGCCCCAGCGCCGCCAGCTTGCCCGCCTGCACCAGCTCGGCCTGGGTGCGCTCGAGATCCTCGACGGCGCGGCGGCGCTCAGCCACCTCGTGGCTGAGCTGCGCGAAGGCTTCGTCACGCGCCTCTACGGAGCGGCGAAAAGCCTCGACGGCGCGCGACATCTGGCCGATCTCGTCGTCGCCGGGTTTGGGCAGGGGGGGCGGCGCCTCGCCGCGGGCGATCGCCTGCATCGCCGAGGACATCTCGCCCAGGGGGCGGACGATTCCGCGACGGATGTAGCCGAACAGCGCCGCCGCCCCGATCAGCCCGGCCAGCACCGTGAGCCCGATCAGCCAGCGGATCGCCAGTTCCGAGCGGGCCGCCGAGGCGCGGGTGACCTCGAGCACCGCCGCGCGCTGCCGGGCGCCCAGTTCGGCCAGCATGCGTTGCAGTTCCGCCAGACGGGTCTGCACCTTGCCCAGCAGCACCAGCAGGCGGCCCTGGGTCTCGATCCAGTCGCGGCGCAGCCGGAACAGCCCGTTGCTTTCCTGCGCCAGCGGCGCCAGGGCCAGCACCGACTGGCGCAGGGTCAGGAACTCGGCCCGTTCGGGCAGGGCCTCGATCATGTCGTTCAGCCGGGCCAGCGAATCCTCGGCAAGGTTGCGAAACTGCTCCAGCTGGGCAGGCTCGACGGCCACCGAGCCCTGCACCATCAGGGTCACCAGCGTGGCCGCCTCGGCACCGATCTTCTGCACCGCGTCCCGGGCCGCGCGCTCGGCGGTGATGCGGGCGCTCAGCCGCGTGCGAAACGCCTGATCGGCGCTGCGGGCCAGCTCTTCGGTGGCCACTGCGATGTTGTAGGTGAAATCGTTGAGCAGCGGATCGACCTCGTCCTGGATGTCGACGTTCAGCCAGCGCAGGTTGGCCACCTGGGTGGCGATCTGGGCGGTCAGCGCCTGGCGGGCCTCAAGCGCTGCCAGCACTTCGGCCAACCGCGCGCCCAAGTCGCGCCCCGGATCTGAGCCCTGCGTCCCCTGCCCCGCCTGGGCCACCTTGGCCGAGATCGCCCGGATCACCTCTTCCAGCGAGGTGCGGATCTCGGCGTCTGCCTCACCGTTCTGGCGCCCGACGATGGCGGTGGTGAGATAGGCCAGCCGGGCGGAGTTCTCGGCCAGTTCGCTGGCCAGGGCGATGCGCGGGATGTGCTCGTCGGCCAGGGCCCGGTAATCGCGGCTGACCTGGTTGAAGAAGACGATCGCCACCGCCAGCACCGCCCAGACGATGGTGACGATGGCCAGCACCGCCACCATCAGACGGGCCCATATGCCGGGCATCCAGCGGCTGAGAACCCTGCCGATCATCGCGCCCCGCCCGCCTCGCGTTCCAGCTCGTCCAGGATGGCGCCGGCGCGCGCCAGCAGTTCCGCCGCCGCCGCCGACCACCGCTCGAGCGCCTCGCGCTGGGCCGGGGTGGGCGCGGAAAAGGCGGTGATCCGGGTGGGCACCGCATTCAGGCCCGGGGCGATGGCTTCGGCCTCGGCCACCGGCATGGCGACAAGCAGCCGCTCCACCTCGGCCAGCCGGGCGGCCAGACCGGGCCGCTCAAGCCCCCGCAGCGCGCGCAGCCGCCGCCACGCCTGCTGGCGTTCGGACAACTGAAAGGTAATGAACACGTCAAAGAGCGCATTCACCGCCCAGTATCTGTCTCGCGCCAGCAGCGCGTCATAGGGCTGCCAGGACAGGCGCAGCGCGTTCTCGATCTCGGCGAAAGCCGGATCACCGGCCGGGGCGCGCAGCTCGGCCAGGATCGGCACCCGCCGGATTTCGGGGCGCAGCAGCAGCCGTTGGCCCTGGGGCGAAAGCACGAAGCGCACGAAACGCGCCGCCTGATCGGGAGCGGCACCCCCCTTGAGGATGCCTATCTGCGCCGGCATCACCATCACCGGCCGGCCATAGCGGAAGGAAAGCCCCTTTTCGGCCCGGGAAAGTGCCAGGAAATCGATGGTGATGCCGATCTCGAAGCGCCCCTTCTCGACCCCGTCCACCACCCCGAAGCTGCGCGAGGTCAGGGTGGTGAGGTTGCCCGAAAGCGCCAGCAGCCAGGCCCAGCCGCCCTCCCAGCCGCGCACCTGCAGGAAGCGCTCGACGAACATGTGGGTGGTGCCGGAGCGCGAGGGCCGGGTCATGGCGATCTTGCCGGCATAGACCGGGCGCAGCAGGTCGTCCCATTCCACCGGCCGCGGCAGATAGGAGGAGCGCCGCTGCGCCCAGCCGATCGAGGACAGCGCGAAGGGGTAGAAGGCCGCCCCGCCGCGCGGCGTGGGCCGCCAGGCTTCTCCCGTGCCCTCCCGGGAGCCGCGAAAGGCCCCGTGGGCGTTGAGGACGGCGAAGGCCTCGGGGGCGGAAACCCAGAAGATGTCGAAGCCGCGGGGGTTGCCGCGCACGATCTCCTCGACGCCTGCGTTGGTGTTCTTGTTGAGCACCAGCACGCTGATTCCGGGATTGGCCGCCTCGAAGGCCCGGGCGAAGGGCTCGAACAGCGACTTGGGCATCGAGGTGAGCACGCGCAGCTCCTGCCCCGGGGCCGCACCCGGCCACAGCGTTGCCACCACCGCGGTGACGGCCAGCCGC
>JALSGY010000223.1 GCA_026982515.1 Paracoccaceae bacterium | reverse complement strand
TGCGGTGTCTTCCTACATCGCCGGGGTCGCCGGGGCGCTGATGGTGTTCTTCTGGCTGGGCGCCGCCGAGGTGGAAAGCTTCGACGTGAACCACTCCTTCCTGATCCTGTTCATGGTGATTCTCGGCGGGCTCGGTTCACTGGTCGGCTCGTTCCTGGGGGCGGCCTTCATCTGGATGCTGCCGATCATCATCCGCTCGGCTCCGAAGATGATGGGCCTCGACATCAATGCCTCGACAGTGGAGCAGATCAATTTCATGATCATCGGCGCGCTGATCGTCTTCTTCCTGATCATCGAGCCGCATGGCCTGGCCCGCCTGTGGGCGATCGCCAAGCAGAAACTGCGCGTCTGGCCCTTCCCCTACTGAGGGCCGGCGCGGAACTGACGGGGCCGCTGTGAAGCCGGGCGGTGCCGCACATGAAAGAAGGTTTCATCATTGAAGCGGCCGTGCGTCCGCCGGCCGCGAAACTAGGGAGGAACAGAAATGTTCAGAAAACTTGCGACAGGCGCGACAATCCTCGCCATGGCAGCCACGCTGCAGGTGGGAAGCGTGAGCGCCGAGGAATCGCTTTTCGTGCCGTCACTGAGCTACCGGACCGGGCCCTTCGCCGGCAGCGGCATCCCGGTGGCGAACGGGTTTGCCGATTATTTCACCATGCTCAACGAGCGTGACGGCGGTATCGGCGGCGTGCCGGTTGTCGTCGAGGAATGCGAAACCGGCTACAACGCCCAGAAGGGGGTGGAGTGCTACGAGGCCACCAAGGGCAAGGGGGCGCTGGTCTACAACCCCTATTCCACCGGCATCACGCTGCAGCTGATCCCGAAGGCCCCGGTCGACAAGATCCCGGTGCTGTCCATGGGCTATGGCCTGTCGGCCGCGGCAGTGGGCGAGAAGTTCCCCTGGGTGTTCAACTACCCGGCCACCTACTGGGATCAGATGTCCTCGATCATCAAGTACATCGACAGCCAGGAAGGCGGCATCAAGGGCAAGAAGATCGGCTTCATCTACCTTGACGTGGGCTACGGCAAGGAGCCGATCCCGCTGCTCGACAAGCTTGCCGAGGACATGGGCTTTACCGTCGTCAAGTTCCCGGTCGGCGTGAAGGAGATGCAGAACCAGTCCTCGCAGTGGCTCAACGTGCGCAAGGAACGCCCCGACTGGATGATCATGTGGGGCTGGGGCGCGATGAACGCCACCGCGGTGAAGGAGGCGGCCAAGATCCGCTATCCGCTTGATCGCTTCATCGGCAACTGGTGGTCCGGTGCCAACGCCGATCTCGACCCGGTCGGTCAGACCGGCAAGGGTTACCTGGCGGCATCCATGTCCGCCAATGGCACCGATTTCCCGGCCATTCAGGACGTCCTGAAATATGTGGTCGATGCCGGCAAGAGCCAGGTTGCAGATCGCTCGGACGTGGGCAAGGTGCTCTACAACCGCGGCCTGCTGAACGCCGTCGTGGTCGCCGAGGCGATTCGCACCGCCCAGGAGATGACCGGCAAGAAGATGATCACCGGCGAGGACATGCGCCTTGGCCTGGAGAACCTCAAGCTGACGGAAGAGCGGCTGAAGGAACTGGGGCTGGAAGGCTTCATGTCGCCGATCATCGCCTCGTGCAAGAACCATGGCTCCGGTGGCTCGATCTTCCTGCAGCAGTGGGACGGCGAGAAGTGGGTGCGGGTTTCCGACCCGATCCCGCCGATGACCGAGCTGGTCCGCGGCATGCTCGAGGAAGCGGCCGACAAGTACATCGCCGACAAGCCGGACTGGCAGACCCAGAAGTGCGAGGGCTGACGGCGATGGGTCACCTCCGGGGGTGATCCGAGAACCGGGGCCGGCCCTGCGGGGCCGGCCCCACCCCTCCCGGCGATTCGCCGGTGGCAACCACAATTGACCGGACCCGAACCGATGAGCGCACAAGCCCAGGAAAAGCAGTCGCAGGCCGAGGAAATCCTGCAGGTCAAGAACATCGAGGTGATCTACAACCACGTGATCCTCGTGCTGAAAGGTGTCAGCCTCAGCGTGCCCAAGGGCGGGATCATCGCGCTGCTGGGTGGCAACGGCGCGGGCAAGACGACCACGCTGAAAGCCATATCGAACCTGCTGCATTCAGAGCGAGGCGAGGTTACCAAGGGGCAGATCCTCTACCGCGGCGAACCCGTGGCCGATATGAACCCGGCCGAACTGGTGCGCCGGGGCGTCATCCAGGTGATGGAGGGGCGGCACTGTTTCGAGCACCTGACGGTGGAAGAAAACCTGCTCACCGGGGCCTTCACCCGCCGCGATGGCCATGCGGCCATCCAGAAGGATCTGGAAATGGTCTATTCCTATTTCCCTCGCCTGAAGGACCGCCGCAAGAGCCTTGCAGGATACACCTCGGGCGGCGAACAGCAGATGGTCGCCATCGGCCGCGCCCTGATGAGCCGCCCGGAGACGATCCTGCTTGACGAGCCTTCCATGGGGCTTGCCCCGCAGCTGGTGGAAGAGATCTTCACCATCGTGAAGACCCTCAACGAAAGGGAGGGCGTGTCCTTCCTGCTGGCCGAGCAGAACACCAACGTGGCCCTGAAATACGCTCATTACGGCTATATCCTGGAAAGCGGGCGGGCGGTGATGGACGGGCCGGCTGCCGACCTGCGCGAGAACCCGGACGTGAAGGAATTCTACCTCGGCATCAGCGAGGAAGGCCGCAGGTCCTTCCGCGAGGTGCGCAGCTACCGCCGCCGCAAGCGCTGGCTGAGCTGACGGGGAGCACGTGCTCTTCCCTGCCTTGCCGGGCATCATCGCATCCAGCCGGGCAGGGCGCGGCTCTGCCCCTTCGCTATTGAGCAGGAGTTCCACATGACCAGCTTCTTCGACAGCCTCGAAACACGTTCCGCCGATGAGCGCGCCGCCGACATCGCCCGCGCCCTGCCCGAACAGATCGCCCGTGCCAGGGCGCTGCCCGGCTATGCCGCATCCCTGGCCGATGTGGACCCGGCGCAGATCACCTCGGCCGAGGCCCTGGCCGCGCTTCCCGTCCTGCGCAAGTCGGCGCTGGTGGAGGCGCAGGCGACACATCCGCCCTTCGGGGGCTTCACCGCCGACGGTTCGGCCGGTTT
>JALSGY010000222.1 GCA_026982515.1 Paracoccaceae bacterium | reverse complement strand
GCCGGTACTGGCGGAAAACCTGCGCGCCGGGGGGCTGGAACATGCAGCAATCCACGATTGGGGGGGCGGGCTCGTCTGGCTTCTGGTCGAGGAAGAGGGCGATGCCGGGGCGGCCCTGATCCGCCGGCAGACGACGGCCCTGGGCGGCCATGCGACGCTGGTCCGCGGCTCGGAGGAATTGCGGGACCGCGTGCCGGTGTTCGAGCCGCTTTCGGCGCCGCTGGCGCAGCTTTCGCGGGGGCTGAAGCAGCAGTTCGATCCGCGCGGCATACTCAACCCCGGCCTGATGGGGGAGTGAGATGAAAACGGAATTTACCCCCGAGCAGCTTGAAAACCCCGATATCCAGGTTGCCGACGAGATCCTGCGCACCTGCATCCATTGCGGTTTCTGTACGGCTACCTGTCCGACCTATCAGGTGCTGGGCGATGAACTCGACAGTCCGCGCGGGCGCATCTACCTGATCAAGGACATGCTGGAAAACGATCGCCCGGCGGATGCGCGTACCGTCAAGCACGTGGACCGTTGCCTTTCGTGCCTCGCCTGCATGTCCACCTGCCCCTCGGGGGTGCATTACATGCACCTGGTGGATCTCGCCCGGGCCCATATCGAGAAAACCTACCGCCGGCCGCTGATGGACAGGCTGCTGCGCTGGACGCTGGCGAAGATTCTTCCCTACCCGGGGCGTTTCCGTCTTGCCATGCTGGGGGCGAAGATCGGCCGGCCCTTCCGGCGGCTGATGCCCGACGCGCGCCTGCGCGCAATGCTCGAGATGGCGCCGAAGAGCATCCCCCCGGTTTCGCGCAATGACGACCCGCAGGTGTTTCCAGCCATCGGCGAGCGCAGGATGCGCGTGGCGCTGATGACCGGTTGCGCGCAGCGGGCGCTGAACACCGACATCAACGATGCCACCATTCGCCTTCTGCGCCGGCTTGGGTGCGAGGTGGTGATCGCCCGCGGCATGGGCTGCTGCGGGGCGCTGGTGCATCACATGGGCAAGGAGGATGAAAGCCACGAGGCCGCCAAACGCAATATCCGCGCCTGGATGGCCGAAGTTCGCGGCGAGGGACTGGATGCGATCGTGATCAACACCTCCGGCTGTGGCACCACGGTGAAGGACTATGGCTTCATGCTGCGCAACGACCCGCTGGCCGAGGATGCGGCGAAGGTTTCCGAACTGGCGATGGATGTCAGCGAACTGCTGATGAAGCTGGAACTGCCGCAGGCGCAGATGGGCATGCGCGTGGCCTACCACGCGGCCTGCTCGCTGCAGCACGGCCAGCAGATCAAGACCTATCCGAAGGATCTTCTGCGACGCGCCGGATTCGAGGTGGTGGAACCCGCCGACAGCCACCTGTGCTGCGGCTCGGCAGGGACCTACAACCTGATGCAGCCCGAGATCTCGGCGCAGCTGAAGGCGCGCAAGGTGCGCACCCTGGAGGCCAAGGAGCCGCAGGTCATTGCCGCGGGCAACATCGGCTGCATGGTCCAGATCGGCTCGGGCACCGAGGTGCCGGTGGTTCATACCGTCGAACTTCTCGATTGGGCCACCGGTGGGCCGAAACCGCGCGCGCTTGGCGAAATGACGCCATAATTCCGCCCGAAGCCTCCGCTAGTTCGGGTTTCGACCAGCGGAGGAAAAATGCGGATCTTGCTGCACATCCTGGCGTTTGTCGCGGCTCTCGGCCAGCCGGCGGGGGCCGGCGAGAGCACGCTCAAGACCCTTCTGACGGGCAATGACGCCCGCGGCTGGGAGGCCGTGGGGCGCATCGACATGGCCGGGCGTGCCTTCTGCACAGGTGCGCTGATCGCCCCCGATCTGGTTCTGACCGCCGCCCACTGCCTGTATGATGCGAAGACCGGCCGGCGGATTGATACGGGTTCGATCCGTTTCCTTGCCGGGTGGAGAAACGGGAGGGCAAATGCCACCCGCGGCATACGGCGCGCGGTGGTCCACCCCGAGTTCGATTACACCCTGGGCACGCGCACTGCCCGGGTGGGCAGGGACCTGGCGCTGCTGCAGCTTGATCAGCCGATCCGATCCACCTCGGTGGTGCCGTTCCAGACGGCTGGTCGGCCACGCAAGGGAGAGGAGGTGGGGCTGGTGTCCTACGCCCAGGGTCGGAGCGAGAGCCCCTCCCTGCAGGACCTGTGCCATGTCCTTGCGCGCCAGGGCAGTACGCTGGTGCTTTCCTGCGCGGTTGATTTCGGCTCCTCCGGAGCGCCGGTCTTCGTGATGGGAGAGGACGGGGTGGCGCGTATCGTTTCGGTGATTTCGGCCAAGGCCGAGGTGCGCGGCCGGCAGGTGGCGCTGGGTGTCAGCCTCGAGAAACCGCTGGCCGAACTGCGCCGGATCATGGCGCGCCTGATCGAGGCCGAGCCCGCAAGCCCGCCCCGGGTGAGAGTCCTTTCCCTGCAGGGTGGCAGCGGGAGCGGGGCGAAATTCCTGCGCCCGTGAACAAGGGCAAGATGCCTGCCAGGGCCGCGCTGGCTCAAGTTCATCCCGACGGCCCTGGCAGGGCTTGAAACGCGGGTTTTCCTCACTACCTCAGCCTTGCAGGTGCCTGAAACAGGGCCTGCGGACCGCCTGTCCCTGAAGGGAAGGCACATACAGTTGTCGCTCAAAGGAGGATGACCATGCGTAGTTTCGATCTTACGCCGCTTTATCGCGCGACCGTCGGGTTCGATCAGATCGCCGATCTGATGGACAGGCTTCTGACCAACGATGTCTCGGAGCCCAGCTATCCGCCCTACAACATCGAAAAGCTCGGTGACGATGCCTGGCGCATCTCGATTGCCGTGGCCGGTTTCACCGATGACGAGCTTTCGGTGGAAGTGCGTGAGAACACGCTGATCGTTTCGGCCAGCAAGAAGGCCAAGGATGACGAGAACCGCACCTATCTGCACCGGGGTATCGCCACCCGCGCCTTCGAGCGCCGCTTTACCTTGGCCGACCACGTGCGTGTCACCGGGGCCAGCCATGTGAACGGCATGCTGCACATCGACCTGGTGCGCGAGGTGCCCGAGGCGCTGAAACCGAGGCGTATCGAGATCAATTCGAGCGATACGGTCGAGGCCAAGGTCGTCGAGGACAAGACCGAGAAAAAGAAAACC
>JALSGY010000221.1 GCA_026982515.1 Paracoccaceae bacterium | reverse complement strand
GGTTTCCACCGTCAGCTGATAGGGAAGTTCCTGGTGCAGGCGCAGCGTCAGTTTCTCGCGGGTGATCTCGGCGGCGATCATGCGCATCGGCAGATCGGCGATCTGGTCTTCAGGGTAGAGCCACGGCCCCTCGGGCATCTGCCCGGCCAGCCAGCGGCGCAGATCCTCCACCCCATGGCCCTTCTCGGCGGAGATCAGGAAAGTGCGCTCGAAGGGATACATCTCGTTGAGCTGTCCGGTGAGCGCCAGCAGCGCCTCACTCCTGACCCGGTCGATCTTGTTGATCGCCAGCGCCACCACCTGGTCGCCCGTGCGCTCTTTCAGCGCCTCGATGATCTTCTCCACCCCTTCGGTGACGCCGCGGTGCGCTTCGACCATCAGCACCACCACATCGGCATCCGAAGCCCCGGCCCAGGCGGCCGCCACCATGGCGCGGTCCAGCCGGCGGCGCGGGCGGAACAGCCCCGGCGTGTCGACGAAGACGATTTGGGAATCACCCTCGATCGCCACCCCGCGGATACGGGTGCGGGTGGTCTGCACCTTGTGGGTGACGATGGAAATCTTCGCCCCCACCATCCGGTTGAGCAACGTGGACTTGCCGGCGTTGGGCTCGCCGATCAGGGCCACGAAACCGGCACGTGTCCTGCTCATGGCCTGCCCTCCAGCCTTTCCAGCAGCGCCTGCGCGGCGGCCTGTTCGGCTCGGCGCTTGCTTGGGGCGCTCGCCCGTTCCCTCTCGCCCGACTCAAGCCGCACCTCGATGGTGAACACCGGCGCGTGGTCGGGCCCCTCGCGCGCCACCTCGCGATAGGCGGGCGGGCCCTGGCGGCGGGCCTGGGCCCATTCCTGCAGCGCCGTCTTGGCATCGCGGGCATCTTCGGCCACCGAGGCGATCCGCGCCCCCCAAAGCCGCAGCACCACCCGGCGCGCCGCCTCGAATCCGGCGTCCAGGTACACAGCGGCGATCACCGCCTCCATGGCATCGCCCAGAAGCGCCTGCTTGCGCCGCCCGCCCGAAAGCATCTCCGAGCGCCCCAGCCGCAGCACCTCGCCCAGCCCGATCTCGCGGGCCACCTCGGCGCAGGTCTCCTTGCGCACCAGCGCGTTGAAGCGCGGCGCCAGCTGGCCCTCGCGCGCCTCCTCGTCGGCAGAAAACAGCGCCTCGGCCATCACCAGCCCCAGCACCCGGTCACCGAGGAATTCCAGCCGCTGGTTGTCGGGCCGGGTCGGCGAAGAGATCGAAGAGTGGGTCAGGGCGCGCACCAGAAGTTCCGGATCGGAAAACCGGTGGCCCAGGCGGGCGGAGAATTTCTCAAGCTCGGTGCTCAGCTTCAATTGATCGCCTTGAAGAATCTGTCCTTGCGCCAGGTCCAGAAGTACAGCATCGAGCGGCCGGCGGAAGAAAACATGATCCGGTCGGCCCGGCCGATGAGGTTTTCGAACGGCACGAAGCCGACGCCGCCGGCCACCTGCGGCACCCGGCTGTCGGTGGAATTGTCGCGGTTGTCGCCCATGAAGAAGAAGGTCCCCTCGGGCACGGTATAGACCTTGGTGTTATCGGCGCGGGTATCGCGGATGTTCAGGATATTGTGCTCCCGCCCGTTGGGAAGGGTCTCGATCAGCCGCTCCTTCTCGCAGATGCCGCCGATGCCGACCGGCGCGTTGGTGCATTGCGGGTAGCCGCCCACCGGGCCCTGGCGCTCGTAGACCTCGGTGAAGGTGCCGGCCGGGCGCTGGCGCGCCGCGACGCCGTTGATGTAGACAACCCCGTCCTTCACCTGGATCCTGTCACCGGGCAGGCCCATGACCCGCTTGATGTAATCCTCGCCGTTGACGGGGTGGCGGAACACCACCACATCGCCCAGCTGCGGCTCCTTGCCGAGGATCCGCCCCGAGATCGGGCACAGCGAGAACGGACAGGATACCGCCGAATAGCCATAGGCCATCTTGTTGACGAACAGGAAGTCGCCGATCAGCAGCGTGTCCTTCATCGAGCTGGAAGGGATCCAGAACGGCTGGAAGAAGAGGGTCCGGAACACCCCGGCGATCAGAAGCGCATAGACGACCGTCTTGACCGTCTCCAGGATGCCGTCCTGTTTCTTTTCCGCCTTCAGGTCCATTGCCGGTTCCTGCCTTTGCTGATTGGTCCCGGCTACATGAGCGGGCCGGGGGGTGGTGTCAAGCGATTGGGCGCGCCTCGATGATCACGAAAGCCTGCGCCCAAGGGTGGTCGTCGGTGAGGGTGACGTGGATCACCGCCTCGTGGCCTTCGGGGGTCATTTCCCGCAATCGCTCGGCAGCCCAGCCGGTAAGATGTATCTGCGGCTGACCGGTGGAGAGGTTGCTTACCCCCATGTCCCGCCAGGCAATCCCCATGCGCAACCCCGTGCCCAGCGCCTTGGAGCAGGCCTCCTTGGCCGCCCAGCGCTTGGCATAGGTGCCCGCCACGTCGCGCCGGCATTCGGACTTGCGCCGCTCGGTCTCGGTGAATACCCGGTTCTTGAAACGATCGCCGAACCTGTCCAGCGTGCGCCGGATGCGCTCGATATTCGCCAGATCGGTGCCGATTCCGAGAATCATCGCTCAGGCCCGCGCCTCGTCCATCAGCCGGCGCATTTCGGCGATCGCCGGACCGAGGCCGCGAAAGATCGCCTCACCGATCAGGAAATGTCCGATGTTGAGCTCCATCACCTCGGGGAAGGCCGCCACCGGCTTTACCGTGTCAAAGGTGAGCCCGTGGCCCGCGTGCACCTCCAGCCCCAGCTCGTGGGCGAAGGCGGACATTTCGCGCAGCCGCTCCAGTTCGGCGTCGCGCTCGGCCAGACGGCCCTCGGCATGGGCATCGCAATAGGCGCCGGTGTGCAACTCCACCACCTGGGCCCCGATCCGGTGCGCGGCCTCGATCTGGGCCCGCTCGGCGGCGATGAAGATCGATACCCGGCAGCCCGCCTCGCGCAGCGGCGCGATGAAATGGGCCAGCCGGTTTTCATCCTGGGCCACCTCCAGCCCGCCCTCGGTGGTGCGTTCCTCGCGCCGTTCGGGCACGATGCACACCGCATGGGGACGGTGGCGCAGGGCGATGGCCTGCATCTCGGCGGTGGCGGCCATCTCGAGGTTGAGCGGCACGG
>JALSGY010000220.1 GCA_026982515.1 Paracoccaceae bacterium | reverse complement strand
CGGCAGCTGCCTCACCGCCAGACCGTCGCCCGAGCCGATCTTGCTCCGCGCCGGGACGATCGCCCGGGAAAACCCCAGCTTTCGGGCTTCCTTCAGGCGGTTACCGGTCTGCCCGACGGGGCGCAAGGCTCCTGATAGACTGATTTCTCCGAAAACCACAGTATCGGCCGGCAGGGCGATATCTTCTCTGGCCGAAAGTAGCGCGGCCGCAACAGCCAGATCGGCGGCGGGCTCGTTCACCTTCAGACCGCCGGCGACGTTGAGATAGACGTCGAGCCCGGTGAAGGGAATGGAGCAGCGCGCCTCCAGCACCGCCAGAATCATCGCCAGGCGCCCCCCGTCCCAGCCCACCACGGTGCGCCGGGGCTGGCTGTGCGGGGTGGGCGAGACCAGCGCCTGGAACTCCACCAGCACGGGGCGTGTGCCCTCGATGCCGGCGAAGACCACCGAGCCGGGGGCAGGCGCGTCGCGTTCGCCCAGGAACAGGGCCGAGGGGTTGGGCACCTCGCTCAGGCCGGTGCCGGTCATCTCGAACACGCCGATCTCGTCGGCCGGGCCGAAGCGGTTCTTCACCGCCCGCAGGATGCGAAACTGGTGCCCGCGCTCGCCCTCGAAATAGAGCACCGTGTCCACCATGTGCTCGACTACCCGCGGCCCGGCGATCTGGCCTTCCTTGGTGACATGGCCCACCAGCACCACCGCCACGCCCTTGCGCTTGGCGAAGCTGGTCAGCTCGTGGGCGGCGGCGCGGACCTGGGACACCGAGCCGGGGGCGCTTTCCACGTTGTCGGCCCACATGGTCTGGATCGAATCGATCACCGCGATGTCGGGGCGCTCGGCCTCCAGCGTGGTGAGGATGTCGCGCAGGCTGGTTTCGGTGGCCAGCTGCACCGGCGCGTCCGTCAGGCCCAGCCTGGTTGCGCGCATCCTGATCTGGGCGCCGGCCTCCTCGCCCGAGATGTAGAGCGCCTTCAGCCCGCGCCGCGCGAAGCTGGCTGCGGCCTGCAGCAGCAGCGTGGACTTGCCGATGCCGGGATCGCCCCCCACCAGGATGGCGCTGGCCGGCACCAGTCCGCCGCCCAGCACCCGGTCCAGCTCGGCGATGCCGGATCCGGTGCGTGGCAGCGGGGCGTCTTCTTCCGAAAGCGTGCCGAGTGCGACCGCCCGGCCCCTTCGAGCCCCCAGAGACTTCTTTGCCGGGCCGGCAGAGAGGGGGCTGTCCTCGACGATGGTGTTCCATTCCCCGCAACCGTCACAGCGGCCCGACCACTTGGAATGGACCGTGCCGCAGGAGGTGCAGGTGAATGTCGCCGCTTTTGCCATGGCCGCTTTGTGACCGCTCAGCGCCTGCGCGTCAAATGGCCGATCGCCAGCGAGGCAAGGATGCAGCCGGTGAACAGGTAGAGCCCCCAGGCGGTTTCCACCCGGCCCACGCCCACGCCCTTCACCACCACGATGTAGAGCGCGATCAGGAACACGTCGGCCATGGCCAGCCTCCCGAGTATCTCCAGCGCGCCCAGGATGCGCCGGCGGGCGAGGCGAAAATGCACCAGCGCCAGGCCGATCACCTTCAGGTAGGGCGCGAAGATGGCCAGGAAACTGACCAGAAGCGCCAGCGCCACATCCGTGCGCCACAGCGCCTGCAGCCCCGAGATGACGCTGATTTCCGACAGGCCGAACAGCGGCAGCAGGCCCGCGCGCAGAAGCGGCGCGAACCAGGAGAGCGGGAACAGTACCGCAAGGGCGAGATTGGCGTATTTCAGCACCCTCATTGCCGCTTCGGGCCCTGCGGGCCCGTGCCTCCGGCGGGAGTATTTCGGGCAAGATGAAGGGCGGGGCTCATCGCACTGCCTCGATCGGGCCGTCGGCGCGGCCGTGGATGAACTGGTCGAGGTAGGGGTTGCCGGAGTTGTCCATCCGCTCGACCGGGCCGGTCCACTGGATCACGCCGTCGTGCAGCATGGCGACGTTGTCGGCGATGGCGCGCACGGAGGCCATGTCATGGGTGATGGTGATGGCTGTGGCGCCCATCTCGGTGACGATCTCGCGGATCAGCTCGTTGATGACTCCGGCCATGATCGGGTCGAGGCCGGTGGTCGGTTCGTCGAAGAAGATGATTTCCGGTTCGGCGGCGATGGCGCGGGCGAGGCCAACGCGTTTCTGCATGCCGCCGGACAGTTCGGCGGGGTAGAGATCGGCCACCTCCGGTTTCAGCCCCACGCGGCGC
The DNA here is from genome assembly GCA_026982515.1 of Paracoccaceae bacterium. Classification (GTDB taxonomy): domain Bacteria; phylum Pseudomonadota; class Alphaproteobacteria; order Rhodobacterales; family Rhodobacteraceae; genus S012-89. The sequence continues at coordinate 905 of JALSGY010000220.1, read as the reverse complement.
AGCTTCTCGATGGCGATGGCGCGCGCCTCGGCCTTCGGCCGCCTGAGCGCACCGCGCAGCAGCCGGAAGGCCACGTTCTGCCAGACGGTGAGCGAATCGAACAGTGCGCCCCCCTGGAACAGCATGCCGAAGCGGGCCAGGAAGGCGTCACGCTCGGCTCTCGCAACGTCCTGGCCATCCAGCAGGATGGTGCCGGAATCGGGCTTCACCAGGCCGAGGATGCACTTGATCGTCACCGATTTTCCGGTGCCCGAGCCGCCGATGATCACCATGCTCCGGCCGGTGGGCACGGTGAGGTTCACCCCCCGCAGAACCCGGTTGGCCCCGAAGGCCTTGTGAACGTCGCGCAGCTCTATCATGCGGAGAAGAACAATTCTGTCAGGATGTAGTTCGAGGCCAGGATCAGCACCGAGGCCGAGACCACCGCATTGGTGGTGGCCCGGCCCACGCCGCGCGCGCCGCGCCCCGAGTGCATGCCGTGATAGCAGCCCATGGTGGCGACGATGAGGCCGAACACCGCGGCCTTGATCAGCCCCGAGACCACATCCCAGCCTTCGAGGAAGTCGATGGTGTTGCCGAGATAGACGGCGGCGTTGAAATCCAGCCTGCTCACGCCCACCAGAAAGCCGCCCATTATCCCGATCACATCGCCCACCGCCACCAGCGCCGGCAGCACCAGGGCAGCGGCGAGAACCCGTGGTACGACGAGGTATTTCATCGGGTCGGTGGAAAGCGTCACGAGGGCGTCGATCTGTTCGGTCACCTTCATGGTGCCCAGCTCGGCGGCGATCGCGGCGGCAACCCGCCCGGCCACCATCAGCCCCGCCAGCACGGGCCCCAGTTCGCGCACCATGCCGATGGCGACGATCGAGGGCACCACCGATTCGGCGTTGAAGCGTGCGCCG
>JALSGY010000219.1 GCA_026982515.1 Paracoccaceae bacterium | reverse complement strand
AGATCACCGCCGCCACCAGCAACAGAACGGGCAGTGAACCTCCCGGAATGCCGGCTGCAATCCGCACCCCGGTGGCAGCGACACCAATGGCGAAACCCGGCAGGATATAACCCGGCGCAACCACCTCGAGCACCGCCAGGACGATCCGCACTCCCATGAAGATGAACACCGCCAGCGCCAGAAAGACTGCGATCCGACCAATGAAATCTGGCAAAATACTTTCTATTTACAATGGTTATCTCATTTTCACTTTTCTTGTATCATCAGGTATATCGGGTTCGTCACATCAATCCCGGGGGATTTCGGAAAATGCCCGCCCTGTGCCGCGATTGCCTGAGCCGGGATTTCTCCGGCAAGCGCTGTCCCGTGTGCCGCAGCCCCAGGATCATCTCGCACCCCGAACTTTTCGATCTGACCATCGCGCACATGGATTGCGATGCCTTCTATGCCTCGGTGGAAAAGCGCGACAACCCCGAACTGGCAGACAAGCCGGTGATCATCGGCGGCGGGCGGCGCGGGGTGGTCTCGACGGCATGCTACATCGCGCGGGTGCGCGGTGTGCACTCGGCCATGCCGATGTTCCAGGCCCTGAAACTGTGCCCCGATGCCGTGGTGATCGCCCCGCGCATGGAGGTCTATGCGCAGGTGTCGCGCCAGATCCGGCAGATGATGCAGGAGCTTACCCCCGATGTGGAACCGCTTTCCCTCGACGAGGCCTTCCTCGATCTTTCCGGCACCCGGCGGCTGCATGGCGCCCCACCTGCCGTCATGCTGGCGCGGCTGGTGAAGAGGATGCAGGACGAGCTGGGCCTTAGCGGCTCGATCGGGCTGAGCCACAACAAGTTTCTGGCCAAGGTGGCCTCCGACCTCGACAAGCCGCGCGGCTTTTCGGTGATCGGGAAGGCGGAAACGGCGGATTTCCTGCGCGATCGGCCGGTGCGGATGATCTGGGGCGTGGGGCGGGCCACTCAGGAGGCGCTGCACAAGGCCGGCATCCGCACCTTCAGCGACCTGCTGCGCTGGAAGAAGGATGACCTTCACGCGCGCTTCGGTTCGATGGGAGAGCGGCTTTACCAGCTGGCCCGCGGACGGGACAAGCGGCGCGTATCGGCCAATGCGCCGATGAAATCCATCTCCAACGAAATCACCTTCGCCGAGGACACCGCGGATGTGGAGATCCTCGACGGCCACCTCTGGCGTCTCTCCGAGAAGGTCTCGGGCCGGGCCAAGGCGTGCGGGCTGGCCGGCCGGGTAGTGACGCTGAAGCTCAAGCGCGCCGACCACCGGCTGCTGACCCGGCGTGTCTCGCTGCGCGATGCCACCCAGATGGCCGACCGCATCTATCGCACCGCGCGCGAGCTGTTCGACAATGCCGCCGAAGCGGGCCCCTTCCGCCTGATCGGCGTGGGCCTGAGCGAGCTGGTGCCGGCCGAGCAGTCGGACCTCTCCGGCAATCTGCTGGATCCGCAGGAAGCCCGCCGCCTGCAGGCCGAGAAGGCGGCCGACCGGATCCGCGAAAGATTCGGCCACGATGCAATCGTGAAGGGACGTGCTTTGCGCTAGACCCGGGGCTACTCGGCAGCCAGAGGCTGACGGTTTCGCCCGATGGAGGCGATCTCGGCAATGACGCCCTCAAGCAGTGCCCGCAGGGGCGCAAATCCGCCGTTGGGACGAAGGCGCGTTTCATCCATGTAAAGCGAGCGGTCGATCTCCACCTGCACCACGTGCTGATTGCGCGAGGGCCGGCCGTAGTGCTGGGTTGTAAAGGCCCCGGCGAAGGGGGCGTTGCGCACAACCTTCAGCCCGGCCCCGGCGAAGGCGGCCTCGAGCCGGTCGGTGATCCGCCCGTCGGCGGAGGCCCCGAACCTGTCACCCAGCACGATGTCGGGCCCCGCCCGCCCGCGGCTGATCGCCTCGATCGCCTCATGCGGCATGGAGTGGCAATCGATCAGGATCGCCTCGCCGAACATCGCGTGGCTTTCGTCCAGCAGTTCGGCCAGCTTGCGGTGATAGGGATGCCAGACCCGCTTCAGCCGCGCCTCGGCCTCTGCGCGCGGCAGCTTGCCGCGATAGATGGCGCGGCCATTGGCCACCACTCTGGGAATGACTCCAAGCCCCGACGCCACCCGCGGGTTGATCGCCCCTTTAGCCACCCGCTCGATCAGGGCCGGGTCCAGCTCGTCGCTGCTGCGGTTGAGATCCACATAGGCGCGCGGGAAGGTGGCGGCCAGCAGGGGCGCACCAAAGCGCGGTGCAGCGGCGAAAAGTTCATCCACGAAGGCATCTTCGGACGAGCGTATCTGACGCTTGTTCAGCACCGAACGGCGCAGGAAGGCTTCCGGATAGTCGCGGCCGCTGTGCGGCGAAGCAAAGACCACCGAGGTGGTGCGCCTGTGCGGCAATGTCAGTTGAAATGGCTTGCCCGTCATTCCTGCTCCTTCCCGGGCAAATATAACGGGATTTGCATGCCTTCCAAAAGCCCTTGAAAGCACGGGCGACTCCTTTTATAGACCAGCGGGCCGACGCGGGAGCCCCCGCGTCTTGTCGTTTGGCACATCCGGCGGCGGGGCAAGGGGCACTGCATCAATCGGGCGTATAGCTCAGCGGTAGAGCACTACGTTGACATCGTAGGGGTCACTGGTTCGATCCCAGTTACGCCCACCATCGCCCTTCGCGGGCAGAAGTTTCAAGGCGCCCGGCGCCGCATGAATGAGGAGAGGACCATGAAGGTCAGAAACTCGCTCCGCTCGCTCAAGAGCCGGCATCGCGACTGCCGCGTCGTGCGCCGCAAGGGCCGCGTCTACGTGATCAACAAGACGCAGCGCCGGTTCAAGGCCCGCCAGGGCTGAGCCCGGGGATCCGAAGCACGCACCAAAGCCGAAACGAACAGGAAAAGGCCGCCCCCGAGGGCGGCCTTTCTTCTTGTCGGGGCATGCCCTGCCTCAGAGCCCTTCGCCCTTGCGCATCAGCTCCATGTGCATGGCGGCGGTGTTCAGCCCGCCCTCGCCCTTCTGCCAGCCGACGGTGCCATCGCCATTGGCATCGCGGCCTTCAAGCAGCTGGCGGGCATGCTCCTGAAGCTTCCCGGCTGCGGCCGCGGCCTCGGAAGCGCTGGTCGCGGCCATGATCTTCTCGATCA
>JALSGY010000218.1 GCA_026982515.1 Paracoccaceae bacterium | reverse complement strand
GTGATGCCGGGCGACAACCTGAAGTTCTCGGTGGAGCTGATCGCCCCGATCGCCATGGAAGAGGGCCTGCGGTTTGCCATCCGCGAAGGCGGACGAACCGTCGGATCCGGCGTCGTGTCGAAAATCATCGAGTAATCGGGACACGTTTTTCGATCCCACGCCGCGCCTTCGGGCGCGGCGTTTTCGTTTCAGTTTTCCGGGGGCAGGTCGGTGCGCCTGTCCATTTCCCTGTCGAAATCGTCGAGCGCTTCGGTCAGTTCCTGCTGCAGGAGGAGGCGTTCATCCCGGCCGATCTTGCGCGGCACGGCGTCTTTCCATTTCCGGTAGCCGTAGACGCCACGCGAAAACGGTCGCGGTATCATCAGCCTGTCCCATGTGTTGAGGCGCATTGCCGCTGGCGACGACCAGGAAAAGAGAAATACCGGCCGTCCTGTGGCTTGCGCCCATTCGACCGGCGCACTCTTGGCCCGGCGGGCCGGGCCTTTCGGACCGTCGGCCGTCAGGCCCAGGCTGTTGCCTTCGCGCACCGCTCCAAGCAACGTGCGGATGTTGGCCATGGCGCCGCGTCCGGGACCGATCACCACCGCCTTGCTGCCGAAATGGCCCTGGGTCCTGGCCGAGACCAGCCCGGCGGGCGAGGGGGCAACGGGCAGGACCGTGCGCGCCGGGCGCAGGGGCCAGGCCGGCCCGGCCAGCATCAGCCGACCGTGCCAGAACACCACGATCACCGGGCCCCTGGCCAGCTCTGTCCGCAGCTCGTCCAGGCCTTCGGCCTGCCATCGGCCGGTGCGAAAGGCCAGGCGCAGGTAGACCGCCAGCGGCCAGGCGATGGCCGCCGCCAGGCTTTCGGATTTCTCGAGGCGCCTGCGAAATGACATGACGGCCCTTCTTCATCCGAAATCGCGCCGGGGCACAAGAGCGAGTCTTGCATGTGGTGGCAATTGGGGCTATGCGCATTTCCGGTCGCAGGGGTGTAGCTCAGTTGGTAGAGCATCGGTCTCCAAAACCGAGGGTCGGGGGTTCGAGTCCCTCCGCCCCTGCCAGGCCGGATCTTTCAGCACACGGTGCGTGAAGGCGCAGTTTCGCCGGGCTTGAAACGCTGCGCCAAACGGCGTATCTGCCGCCTACCCGGACCAGACAGGTGATGACGACGATGGCTAAGATGATGAACCCGCTCCGCTTCATTCAGCAGGTGCGGGCGGAAGTGTCCAAGGTGGTCTGGCCGACCCGGCGTGAAACGCTGCTCACCACCGGCATGGTGTTCGTCATGGCGGCGCTGACGGCGATCTTCTTTGCCATCGTCGATCTGATCATCCGGTTCGGGCTGCAGACGCTGTTGAACTTCTTCGGCTGATCTTTCGCAACCGGCAGGCTTGAAATCACCGGGGTTCGCCTGTAATCGGTGCAGCGCTTCCCGAAGGCGTGCTTCGAATCGAGCGGCACGCCGCTTTTTGTTTGGCAGCCGCGGTCGAGCCGCGTAAATCGTACGAAGGAGCCCGGCCGCCGGTCGGGGCAATGCAGGGGCTAAGGCAAATGGCGAAACGGTGGTACTCGGTGAGCGTGCTCTCGAATTTCGAGAAGAAGGTCGCCGAGCAGATCAGGCAAGCCGCGGCCGATGCCGGCCTTCAGGACGAGATCGAGGAGGTGCTGGTCCCGACCGAAGAGGTCATCGAGGTGCGCCGGGGCAAGAAGGTGACCACCGAGCGCCGTTTCATGCCCGGCTACGTGCTGGTGCGCATGGAAATGAGCGACAAGGCCTACCATCTGATCAACTCGATCAACCGGGTCACGGGGTTCCTCGGTCAGCAGGGCAAGCCGATGCCGATGCGCGACGAGGAGGTGAATGCCATCCTCAACCGCGTCGAGGAGGGCGAGGCACAGCCGCGCACGCTGATCCATTTCGACGTGGGCGAGAAGGTTTCCGTCACCGATGGCCCGTTCGAGGGTTTCGACGGCATGGTGGAGGAAGTGGACGACGAGAACCAGCGCCTGAAGGTGTCGGTCTCGATCTTCGGCCGCGCCACGCCGGTCGAGCTGGAATACACCCAGGTCGCCAAGCAGGGCTGAGGCGGCGCGGGGGCGGGACGGCCCCTTGCCAATGGCGCCGCGAATCTGTATCTGCCCGTCCGTTCAGGCTGCTCAGGCGGTCTGATCCGTTCTTGTGGGAGGTGCGGCGCGCGCGCGTGACCGGCCGGACCACTAAACCGAAGACGGGGCATGACGCGTCACGCCCCGAGGTGAAAAGGAGACAGGCCAATGGCCAAGAAGGTTGCAGGCACGATGAAACTGCAAGTGCCGGCGGGGCAGGCGAACCCTTCGCCGCCGGTGGGCCCTGCGCTGGGTCAGCGCGGGATCAACATCATGGAATTCTGCAAGGCGTTCAACGCCAAGACGCAGGATCTGGAGCCGGGCGCCCCCTGCCCGACGGTGATCACCTATTACCAGGACAAGTCCTTCACCATGGAGATCAAGACGCCGCCGGCGTCCTATTTCCTGAAGAAGGCGGCCAAGGTGAAATCCGGCGCCAACACGCCGGGCCGTGAAACCGTGGGCACGGTGACCGTCGCCCAGGTGCGCGAGATTGCCGAAGCCAAGATGAAGGATCTCAACGCCAATGATATCGAGGCGGCGATGAAGATCATCCTCGGATCGGCGCGGTCCATGGGGATCGAGGTGAAGGGGTAAGCGAGATGGCAAAAGTAGGAAAAAGGCTGAAAGCCGCCCGCGAAGCCTTCGCCGGCAAGGAGAATCTCTCGGTGGAAGAGGCGGTGAAGCTGGTCAAGGAAAACGCTACCGCCAGGTTCGACGAGACCATCGAGATCGCGGTCAACCTCGGGGTCGATCCGCGCCACGCCGACCAGATGGTGCGCGGTGTCGTCTCGCTGCCCAACGGCACGGGCAAGAGCGTGCGCGTGGCCGTCTTCGCCCGCGGCGACAAGGCCGAAGAGGCCAGGGAGGCAGGGGCCGATATCGTGGGCGCCGAGGACCTGATGGAACAGATCCAGCAGGGCAAGATCGACTTCGACCGCTGCATCGCCACGCCCGACATGATGCCCATCGTCGGCCGCCTGGGGAAAATTCTCGGCCCGCGCAACCTGATGCCGAACCCCAAGGTCGGCACGGTGACCATGGATGTCGCCGATGCGGTG
>JALSGY010000217.1 GCA_026982515.1 Paracoccaceae bacterium | reverse complement strand
GCTTTCGGGCGGAGTTTCGACGATGTAGCCGAAGCCGCGCCGCGTCTGGATCAGGGCGGTGGGCAGCTTGCGGCGCACCCGCCCCACCAGCACCTCGACCGCATTGCTCTCACGCTCGAAATGCACCGATTGCAGGTGCTCGGCCAGTTCCTGCTGCGGCACCACCCGCCCCCGGTTGAGCATCAGATACGAGACCAGCCGGTATTCCTGCGGCGAGAGCGTCACCGGCACGCCGCGCACGGTAAGGCGCATCTGGCGGGTATCCAGCTCGGCCTCGCCGACGGTGATGACCGGGTTCGCAAGCCCATTGTTGCGCCGCACGATGGCGCGCAGCCGGGCCAGCAGCTCTTCCATGTGGAAGGGTTTGGGCAGATAGTCGTCGGCCCCGGCATCGATTCCCTCGACCCGCTCGCTCCAGGAGCCGCGCGCCGTCAGCACCAGCACCGGCATGTCGCGCCCGTCCTTGCGCCAGCGCTTGAGAATGGTCAGCCCGTCCATCTGAGGCAGGCCAAGGTCGAGAATCACCGCACCGTAGGTTTCGGTATCGCCGAGAAACCAGCCCTCCTCGCCGGAGGATTCGCTGTCCACCACATAGCCGGCCGCCTCCAGCGCCGCCGTCACGTCGGCGCGGATCCTGTCGTCGTCCTCGATGAGCAGTATTCGCATGTCAGTCCGCCGCCTTGATCTCCAGAACGTCGCCGGTCCTGGCATCGACATAGACCTCGCGCCGTGCCCCCGAGGCATCGAGGAAATAGATGCCGTATTTCAGCAGCCCGCCCTCGCGCTCGAACTCGATGTCCACGATATCGTTGCCGGTGATCGGCCGCACCATGCTGAGGATCACGAACAGCGGCAGGATCTCGCCGCTGCGCCGCGCCTTCAGCAGCTCGTTCAGCCCTTCCGTTTCACGCTCGCTCTCGTCGTGGCGGTCCTGCTCGGGATAGTGGTCGTCGTCCTCGCGGTCGTCATCCGCAAGGGCCGGGGCCGTGCCGAGCATCAGGCCCATCATGAGAAGCAGCACCAGTTTTCGCATGTTTCTCCTATCGCATGCCAAAAATGACAGTTTGCTGACAGGCCCCATCAGCCAAGTGTCATCTGCACTGTGCCAGAACGTGTCCATCGAAACAACGAACCGCCCGAAAGCTGGGAACGCCGAGGGCAGAAGTCAAACGAAGAAAAGGACACAGAACATGAAACTGACCAGCCTCGTATTTGTCGCCGCCACCCTCTCGGCCGGCGCGGCCATGGCCCAGTCCGTGATGGACCCGGTGATCGCCGACCTCACCGCCCAGGGCTACACCAACGTCCAGGTCGAGCGCATCGGCGATACCTATCGCGTGGAGGCCATGATCAACGGCAAGAAGCGCGAACTGATCTACGACGCGACGACCGGCAAGATCCTGAGCGACCGCCTGGACACCGACGGCGACGGCGTCGTGGACAAGTCCGTAATCGGCCATGACGACGATGGCGACAGCCGTGACGACGATAACGGCCGCGACGACAGCCATGACAACGACAACGGCGCGGACAACGACAGCAACGACAACGACTCCAGGGACGACAACAGCGACGACCACGGCGAAAACGAAAACGACAATGACAATGACAGCAACGACAACGATGGGGAGTCCGACGACTGATTGATCTTCACCCAAATTCCCGACCCAACGGAGCCCGGCCGCCGCAGGTGGTCGGGTTTTCCGCAATCGGGGACTGCAAAAGGGGAAGGATGCGTTGCGCTGCCTCGGCCCGGTGGGCTGCGCGTGCCCCGAAAACCGGTGAAAACGATGGTCGGAGTGAGAGGATTCGAACCTCCGGCCCCTGCCTCCCGAAGACAGTGCTCTACCAGGCTGAGCTACACTCCGACCGTAGGGCGCGGGTTAGCGCCTTGTGCGGGGATTTGCAAGGGCCGACCTTCGGCCGCCGCGCCTCTTTTCGCGGCGGGCCGGGATGGCGTTCGGGCGCGGTAGGGGCGCTCAGCGGACCCCGTTGGCCACCTGCATCTCGCGGATGTATTTCACCAGCCAGCGCATCTGGGTATCCGAGATGCCGCCCGGCACCGGCGGCATGTTGCCGAAGCGCCAGTGGTGCGCGATCACCCCCTTGGCCGCGGCCGAGTAGAAGGCATCGTCGCCGTGGTGGCCAGGACGGTAAAGGCTGTGAACCAGTGGCGGGCCCTTGTCGGTACCGGCAGCGTTGATCCCGTGGCAGGCGGCGCAGCTTTTCTCGAACACCTTCTTGCCGGAAAGGGCCACCGGGGTCAGTTCCGGCACCACCACCTGATCGGCCGGGATCGGCGGCGCGGTATCGGCCCCCGAATGCATGCCAGAGGTCACCGGCCCCATCTTGTCAGGAGCGCTCAGCCACCACATGCCGGCGAGGCCGCCGATGATGGCCACCAGCCCCAACGCCAGGAGTTGCTTGGACATTTCGAATGTTCCATTCGGTTCGTGGATGATTGTCCGGCCCTCACAGGCCGGCCTCGAGCGCCGCGATCACCGCGTCGCCCATTTCGCGCGTGGTTGCCGGGCTGCCGCCCTCGGCCTGCATCAGATCGGCGGTGCGCACCCCGTCGGCCAGCACCTTCTCCACCGCCTTCTCCAGCCGGTCGGCCTCGGTGCCGGCATCGAAGGAATAGCGCAGCGCCATGGCGAAGCTGAGGATGCAGGCGCAGGGGTTGGCCTTGCCCTGCCCGGCGATGTCGGGGGCGGAACCGTGCACCGGCTCGTACAGCGCCTTGGGCCGGCCGTTTTCCATCGGTGCGCCAAGCGAGGCCGAGGGCAGCATGCCCAGAGACCCCGTAAGCATCGCCGCCACATCCGACAGGATGTCGCCGAAAAGGTTGTCGGTGACGATCACGTCGAACTGCTTGGGCTGGCGCACCAGCTGCATGGCGCCGTTGTCGGCATACATGTGGGACAGTTCGATATCCGGGTAGTCGGCATCTCGCACCGCCTGCACGACTTCGCGCCACAGGATGCCCGATTCCATCACGTTGGCCTTCTCCATGGAGCAAACCTTTCCGTCGCGCTTGCGGGCCAGGTCGAAGGCAGCCCGCGCCACCCGCTCGATTTCCGATTCGGTATAGCGCTGGGTGTTGATACCGACACGCTCGTTTCCTTCCTCGAAAATGCCGCGGGGCTCTCCGAA
>JALSGY010000216.1 GCA_026982515.1 Paracoccaceae bacterium | reverse complement strand
GGAGGGAAGAGATACGAATTTGCTTTCCAACCGTTGCCGATAGGTCAACACCCGCGAAAAAATGTTAGGAAGAAGGTGATGATTTGGCAATTATTGTGGATGGCCGCTCAATTCTCTGGTAAATTCATCACGATGTTCTGCGGATGCGAGAAGGGTACGAGCTGTTCGATAGAAGACGGCTGATATTCGTTGAACAATCTGTATGCTTGAGGGGGAAGGGAGCTTTGGGGGAAGCGCTCGGTTTCAAGGTTGTTCGCATGGCATGGCGGAGTCCATTACGGGATTCCGGCACCATCGGATAGGCGCCGACACCAAAACTTCCAGGGTAAGAAATCTGTCCTGCGGTTGGTTCATAGGGAGCCGACCCGCCTGTTTCATGGTCGCTCCGCATTGTTAGGAGGTACGGCAGATGCTCGAGACAGCCACAATATTTCCGGCTGAAATTGATTTGATTTATGAAGCTGCAATGTCTGACGGTTTTTACGACACCGTTCTGGGCATCATTTCCCAGAACCTGCCTGAATGTTCCGTGCTGATTTACGGCGAGAACACCACAAGCCCGAAGGACAACTTTCTGCTGCACAGGGGGCTTGGCCCGGATGCGGTTCGCTCCTATCCGGCCGGGCTGTCCGTTCAGAATGTGCTGTTCCAGGCTCATTGGCGGTTGCCCGAGGGCCGGGTGTTCCAGGATACCGAACTGGTCGACCGCGAGGTTTTCGCAAACAGCCCGTTCTATTCCGAGTGGCTGTCCCGATACGGGCCGCTGCTTTGCGCGACGGGGTTCGTGATCGGCCGGAACGGGGAACGCCAGACGGTCCTGGAGGTGCGCTATCCCGAGTTCCGGGAAAAACAGCTGCGCAAGAAGGCCACCGTGGTCCTCGAAGCGCTGGCCGCTTCGGTTGCCCGCGCCGCGCGCATCGTCAGGCTGAGAGAGCGCCATCCTCTGGAACACGAATATGTCGCCAGCCTGCTCGAGGTGATCTCCGCTCCCGCCTTCATCGTCGATCCCGAAGGCCGGGTCAGCAATCACAACACCCGTGCCGAGGTCATGAGCGAGAAGCAGAACGCGCTCTTCATCAGCGCCGATCAGTTCCTGCATGCAACCTCGCCCGATGCGGAGGATCTGTTGAAGACGCTCATCAACCGGATCAGCACCGGGCGAAAGTTTTCTTCGGAAATCATCGCGCTGAAGAAAAGCGACGGGGAGGGTTCGTTCTTCGTGGCGGCCACGCTGCTGGACAACGGAAATTCCGCCGGTCACGCCAACTGCTACGAGACCAGCCGCAAGTCCCGGGTGCGGATCCTGCTGACCGCGCTCGACGAGGCGGAGCCCCTGCATCTGAGCCCCGAGGCGCTGTGGCAGGCCTTCCGCCTGTCGCGGGCGGAATCGCAGCTGGCCATCGCCCTGCTGGAAGGCAAGACCATCGGCGAATGCGCCCAGATGTACAGGGTATCGAAACAGACCCTGCGCAATCAGCTGACATCCGTCATGCGCAAGACGGAAACCCACAGGCAGCCCCAGCTGGTCGCGCTTCTCACGAGATTGGCTGTCTGTGCCCCGACCTGAGCGTTCGGGTGCATGCAAAGTGAAAAGGTGGTATCAATGTTCATGTTTCAAGAGTTGAAAGCGCCCCGGATCACCGGGAAAGGGAAATCCCGCAAACGGCAAGGGGGCGTGGGGCTGGTTCTTGCCTCGTTGCTGGCCGCCCTTCCGGCCGGGGTACAGGCGCAGGCCGATCCCGGCGCTGCGGCTGCGGCCGCCGCGGCGGCGCTCAAGGCGGGCACGGGGTTCAGGGAAGTCGTGCAAAGCGTAGGCGGCGGCATCCGGTACTATTCGGACGACACCAGCAACATTGCCTCGCCCGACCCGGACGTCAAGGCTGTCGGTCAGGGCGTGAACATGGCCGGGCCGTCGCTGGACATCACCTTTACCTACCGCAAGGACAGGCCCGGCAGAAGGCCGCTCTACCTGGAGTGGGAGAGCAACAACTCCTGGGCCGCGGGCACCTCCAGAAGCATCCAGAGCGCTTCCGACGACTCCGGCGTGTTCTTCGCCGGCGGCTCCACCGAGAACATGACGGTCAATCTCACCACCACGGCCGATTCAACCGGCGCCCAGGCGGTGGCCGACGTGACCCTCACCGACAGCGCCGGCGGAACCACGTCGATCTACAGTTCGGCCAGTTCGCCCTCGGGCGGCGGATCGGCGATCTCGCAATGGGCGTTCAGCCCCTCGGCGGACGGCGGGGTCTATGTCGCCCTGACCACCGATGGCGATGCCCCCGCGGCCGCGGCCTACGGGCTGCTCTATGACGATCTGGGCTTCGGCTTCTTCGGCGTGGGTGATGTGGGCAAGTCCACCGTCAACGCCACCTATGGCGAAAGCCTGTTCCTTACCAGGCAGCGGCTGACCCTCAGCACCGTCTATGATCTGGAGAACGACTGGATCTTCTCCCCCCGGGCAGGGCCCACCTTCATGTTCCTCGACCGCAAGTCGAAAAGAAGCACGCTGCTCGACATCGACAAGGGGAACCCGGCGGTGGCCGATCTTCCCGATATCGGGATCTTCGAGGCGATCAGGATCCAGAGCGGGTATCTGGGCGCCACGGTCGGCGCGTCCTTCTCGCGGCGGCTGGACGATACCTGGGTGCTGGACCTCAGCGGCGATATCGGCGTCACGCGCTACCGCGCCTGGTACAACGGCCGCAGGAGCGTGCTGATTGACGGTGTCAGCTCCTCCGGAGAGCTGTTCGCGCGCGACTCGCGTTCCGGCACGGCCTATATCGGGCAGCTGAAGGTTTCCCTGGCGCGGCAGTCCAATGGCAATGCGCTGCTCAGGCTGAGCCTGGCCGCGGATTACATCTCGAAGGTGCCCTATGTCCTGACAAGCGCCACCGGTATCAGTTCCGACGGATCGAGCCTGATCTATGACGGCTCCAGCACGTCTCCTCTGGCCGGACGGCTGAAGATGGCCTCCGTCTGGAGCCCGAGCATCCAGCTCTCCTACATCATCAGGTTCTGAACGCCTCGCATAACAGTTCATCGCGTAAAGCCATGGCGGCCCCCACCCGGTTGGGGGCCGCTCCTGTCCTGGGCGGCCGGCGCGCAGGGGCAGCGAAATCTGCCCGTCTTTCCCCTGTGCTCCGGCATGAGGTACTG
>JALSGY010000215.1 GCA_026982515.1 Paracoccaceae bacterium | reverse complement strand
CCCTTCTCGCGGGCCGCCAGCGCGCTGGGCATCCAGTCGATCACCACGTCGGCGCCGCCACCGGCCAGCACCTGGGTGGGTGCGATGTCGGGGCCGCCGGGCTTGATCGTCACGTCGAGCCCCTCTTCCTCGTAGAAACCCTTTTCCAGCGCCACGTAATATCCGGCAAATTGCGCCTGGGTGACCCACTTGAGCTGCAGCGTCAGTTCCTCGGCGCTGGCCATTCCCGCCATCAGGCCCAGAACCGCGGCCCCTGTCATCAGTTTTTTCATCAGCTTTACCTCCAGTTGTTGTCCAAGGTTGATCAATTCAGCCCCTTTGCGACGGGTGCCAGAAAGTCACCCCCTTCTCGATCAGTGCCACCGCCCCATAGAACACCGAACCGGCGATCGCCGCCACCGCAATTTCCGCCCAGACCATGTCGAGGGCCAGCCGTCCCACCTCGGTGGAGATGCGAAACCCCATGCCCCTGATGGGCGAGCCGAAGAACTCGGCCACGATCGCACCGATCAGGGCCAGGGTGGTGGAGATCTTCAACCCGTTGAAGATGAAGGGCATCGCTGCCGGCAGGCGCAGCTTCAGCAGGGTCTGCCAGTAGCTGGCCGAGTAGGTCTTCATCAGGTCGCGCTGCATCGCCTCGCTTGCCGCCAGCCCCTGCACGGTGTTGACCAGCATCGGGAAGAACACCATCGCTACCACCACCGCCGCCTTCGACTGCCAGTCGAAGCCGAACCACATCACCATGATCGGTGCAGTGCCGATGATCGGCAGGGCGGCAATGAAATTGCCCACCGGCAGCAGCCCGCGCTGCAGGAAGTCGGAGCGGTCGATGGCGATGGCCACCGCCACGGCGCTGCCACAGCCCAGGATGTAGCCCGTCAGGGTGCCCTTGATGAAGGTCTGGACGAAATCCTCCCACAGGATCGGCAGGGAGGTGGCGAATTTCACCGCGATCGCCGAGGGCGGCGGCAGGATCACCGGCGGCACCTCGAGCCCGCGCACCACCCCCTCCCAGACCACCAGGACCGTGACCCCGAAGATCACCGGCACCGCCAGCTTCACCGCGCGCGTCTCGCTCAGCGACGAGTTGGCCAGCCGGATGTTGACCCACAGCGCCACCACCCAGAAGAGCATCGCGAACAGCAGCCAGCTCATTGCGCCATCCCCATCCGCCTGAGGGTGATCCGCTGGATCAGCCCGACGATCCCCACCAGCCCCGCGGCCAGGATCGCCGCGGCCAGGAGCGCGGCCCAGATCTGTACCGTCTGCCCGTAGTAGGAGCCCGACAGCAGCCGCGCCCCCAGCCCGCGGATCGCGCCGGTGGGCAGCTCGCCCACGATCGCCCCCACGAGCGACGCGGCAATCCCCACCTTCAGCGAGGCAAAGAGGTAGGGCATCGAGGCCGGCAGGCGCAGCTTCCAGAAGGTCTGGGCGGGGCTGGCATTCCAGGTCTTCATCTGGTCAAGCTCCATCATCCCCGGGCTGCGCAGCCCCTTCACCATGCCCACCACCACCGGGAAGAAGGACAGATAGGCCGAGATGATCGCCTTCGGCAGCAGCCCCTGAATGCCAACCGAGTTGAGCACGACGATGATCATCGGCGCGATCGCGATGATCGGAATCGTCTGGCTGGCGATCGCCCAGGGCATGACACTCATGTCCATGGCCCGGTTGTGCACGATGCCGACAGCCAGCAATATCCCCAACCCGGTGCCGATGGCAAAGCCCAGCAGCGTGGCCGAAAGGGTGATCCAGCTGTGGAATATCAGGCTGCGCTTGGAGGTGATCTTCTTCTCCACCGTCGTCTTCCACAGCTCCGCCGCCACCTGGTGGGGCGCGGGCAGCTTGGGGCGCTCCTGGTTCATGGTCTGCTTCACCACTTCCGAAAAGCTCACCTCGACCCCGGCGCGGGCCGCCTGATCGTAGACCCACTTGGAGTTCAGCCACACGGCCGCGCCATACCACAGCACGATGATCGCGGCCACGACCGTGAGAATGGGCAGAATCGATTTCATCTCTTCTCCTCCCCTCCCGGTTTCATCCGCTCACCCCTCATAGGCATGCCCCGCCCGCAGGCCTTCACGCACCCGGTGCGCCACCTCCAGGAATTCCGGCGTATCGCGGATGTCCAGCGGGCGCTCGCGCGGCAGGGGGCTTTCGATGACGTCGTGAATCCGCCCCGGCCGCGGACTCATGACCACGATCTTCGTGGACAGATAGACCGCCTCGGGGATCGAGTGGGTCACGAAGGCGATGGTCTTCCCGGTGCGCGCCCACAGCTTGAGCAGCTGCTCGTTGAGGTGATCGCGCACGATTTCGTCCAGCGCGCCGAAGGGCTCGTCCATCAAGAGGATGTCGGCATCGAAGGCCAGCGCCCGGGCGATCGAGGCGCGCTGCTGCATGCCGCCCGAGAGCTGCCAAGGGAACTTCCTCTCAAATCCTTCCAGATCAACCAGTTGAAGGACTTTCTTCACGCGCTTTTCCTGCTCGGCGCGGGTAAAGCCCATGATCTCCAGCGGCAGTTTCACGTTGCCGGCAATGGTCCGCCAGGGGAAAAGCCCGGCGGCCTGGAACACATAGCCGTAGGCGCGCGCGCGGCGTGCCTCGTCGGGGCTCATGCCGTTGACGGTGATCTGCCCCGCGGTGGGCTCCTCCAGCCCGGCCACGACACGCAGGAAGGTCGTCTTGCCGCAGCCCGAAGGGCCGATGAAGGAAACGAAATCGCCCCTGGCGATCTGAAGGTTCACGTCCTTGAGCGCATGCACCGGCCCGTCGTTCGTCTGGAACGTCAGGCCGAGATCGCGCGCCGCGATGACGGCATCGCTCGTCACACCCGTATCCTTCATTCAGACCCCGCTTGCCGGAATGCCCGTGCGCGTCACCGGACGCGGCGCGGTAAGTTCCTTCCAGGTGGAAAGCGCCCGGTTGACCGGGGCATTGGCCTCGCGCGCGACGAACTCGCCATGCCCCTCCCGGGTGCGGATCTCGCCGTCATGCACCGCCACCTGGCCGCGCGTGAGGGTAAAGCGCGGCAGACCCTTCACCTTGTGCCCCTCGAACACGTTGTAATCGATCGCCGACTGCTGGGTGGCGGCGCTGATCACCTTCTCCTTCTCGGGATCCCAGACCACGATATCGGCATCCGCCCCCACCATGATCG
>JALSGY010000214.1 GCA_026982515.1 Paracoccaceae bacterium | reverse complement strand
TCGAGGCGGTTCGGCGCGGAGTTTTCACCGTGCCGGGCGATTTCGAGGGAGGCGTGGAGTTCGAGCCGGTGCTCAGCGTCGCGGCGTCGGCCGGCTACGAGGGCTGGCTGGTGATCGAGGCCGAGCAGGACCCGGCACAGCGCAACCCGTTCGAATATCAGAAGATGGGGCTTGAGGCGTTACGGCGCATGGCCCGGGCGGCGGGGCTGGACGGCTAGGCGGGGGGCTCTGCCCCCCGCGCCCCCCGGAGTATTTCGGGCAAGATGAAGGAGGGCACGATGGCTGATTTGCTGAGAAAACCCGATGCCGCTTACGGCAAGGTACATCACATCACCCCCGAAAATGCGGGCTGGAGCTACGTGGGCTTCGGGCTTTACCGCCTCAGGCCGGGGGAAAAGGCGGCCGAGGCGACCGGGGATCGCGAGGTCATCCTGGTGCTGGTGGAGGGTAAGGCGGAACTTTCGGCAGCGGGGCGAGATTTCGGCGAGATGGGCGACCGGATGAACGTGTTCGAGCGCACGCCGCCGCATTGCCTCTATGTGCCGGGCGGAACGGAGTGGTCAGCCCTTGCCATCAGCGAATGCACCCTGGCCGTCTGTTCCGCGCCCGGCAGGGGCGGGCATGAGGCACAGGTGATCGGACCGGCGGGAATTTCCCTCGAAGAGCGCGGCAAGGGGGCCAATACCCGCTACATCCACAACATCGCCATGGAAAACCGCGACGTGGCCGACAGCCTGCTGGTGACCGAGGTGTTCACCCCCGATGGCAACTGGTCTTCCTATCCGCCGCACCGGCATGACGAGGACGACTATCCCCGCATGACCTATCTGGAAGAGACCTATTACCACCGGATCAACCCGGGCCAGGGCTTCGGTTTTCAGCGGGTATTTACCGAGGACGGAAGCCTCGACGAGGCCATGGCCGTCAGCGATGGCGATGTGGTGCTGGTGCCGCGCGGGCATCACCCTTGCGGCGTGCCCTACGGCTACGAGATGTATTATCTCAACGTGATGGCCGGCCCGCTGCGCAAGTGGCGCTTCCAGAACCATCCCGATCACGACTGGATCTTCCAGCGCGACAACGGCTGAATCCCGCCCCGTCATGGTGATCGTGGCGCCACTTTCAACGCTGACTGTGGGGGATTTGGTAGCGGAGGAGGGACTTGAACCCCCGACACGCGGATTATGATTCCGCTGCTCTAACCAACTGAGCTACTCCGCCAGAAGCGAAGGCTAGGTAAGCAAGCCGGCCATTGGCGTCAAGTGGGAAAAACGCAGGCAGGGGCGGAGTTGCTACTCTCTGGCGCGCAGGATCCGCGCCGGCCGGGCGGCCAGAGAGCGCAGCGAAAAGAACAACCCCGCAAGCACCGAGACCACAACCCCGCCCCAGACGATCACCAGGGCCGAAACCGGCTCGAAGCGGAAGTCCATGTCCATCACATGGGTCATTACCGCCCAGCCGGCCACTCCCCCGGCGCCCACCGCGACCAGCCCCGCCGCGGCCCCCGTCAGCCCCGAGCGCAGCGAGAAGTTCACCAGCACCGCGATACGGGTCGCCCCCAGCGTCTTGAGGATGGCCGCCTCGTAGGTGCGCTGCTGCTCTGAGGCCGCGGCAGCACCGATCAGCACCACCACGCCGGTCAGCAGGGTGGCCAGCGCACCGTAGGTCACGGCCGCGGCGATCCCGCGCAGCACGCCCGAGATCCTGTCGATCGCCTCGCGCACGCTGATAGCGGTGATGTTGGGCCAGGCCTCGGCCATGGTCTCCAGCAGCGCGGCCTCGGTAGCGGGATCGGCATAGACGGTGGCGATGTAGGTGTGCGGCGCAGCGGAAATGGCGGCCGGGTTCATCGACAGCACGAACCCCATGCCGGCGGTCGAGAAATCCACATTGCGGAAGCTGGTGATAGAGCCGGTGATGTCGCGCCCCAGGATGTTGACCGTGAGCGTATCGCCCAGCTCCAGGCCCATCTCCTCGGCCTCGTGCACCGAGAAGCTGATCTGCGGCGGCCCGTCATACCCTTCGGGCCACCATTCGCCGGCCACCACCGTGGAGCCATCCGGCGGTGTTTGCGAATAGGTGATGCCGCGGTCGCCGGTGACCACCCAGTGATCGCCCACCACCTCTCGGGCCGGGCGGCCGTTGATGCGGGTGATCATGCCGCGCAGCATCGGGGCGGCCTCGATGCGGGAAACGCCTTCGATCCGGTTCAGACGTTCGCGGAAGGCGGGCAGCTGATCCTTCTGGATGTCCACGACGAAGAAGGCCGGCGCCACCTCGGGCAGATCCTGCGCGATCGCACTGCGCAGGTTGTAATCGATCTGTCCCACGGCGGCGAGAACCGACAACCCCAGCCCCAGGGACAGAACCACCGAGACGGTTTCGCCCCCCGGCCCGCCGACGGCCCCGAGGGCCTGCCGCAGGGTCGGGAAGCGGCGCAGCGTCGGCCTTCTGGCCAGCCCCCCGGCCAGCAGACGCAGAAGAAGCGCCACCACGAGCAGCACTGCGAAAGCCGCGATGATGCCTCCCGCGGCCCAGGCCGTGAGCCCCGGCGCGGGCGAGAACCATGCCGCGGCCCCGACGAGACCGGCAAGAAGCAACAGGCCAAGCAGCAGGTAGCGCGGCGCGGGCCAGCCGGAGATGCCCAGAGAGGCATCGCGAAACAGGGCGGCGGCGCGCACCCGTTCCGTGCGCGCCAGCGGCCAGAGGGTGAACAGCGCCGAGACCAGCGCCCCGTATAGCGCCGCCTCCGCCAGAGGCCCGGGATGAAGCCCCGCGACCACCGGGATCGGCAGCCTCGCCTCGATCACCGGGGCCAGCAGCAGCGGCGCCATCACCCCCAGCCCCAGCCCCGCCACGATGCCCAGCAGGCTGAGAAGCCCCAGCTGGATCATGTAGACCTGAAAGATGGTCCGCCCCTCCGCGCCCAGCGACTTCAATGTGGCAATCACCGTCACCTTGCCTTCCAGGTAGGCCCGGACGGCGGTCGAGATCCCCACGCCACCGACTGCCAGCCCGGCCAGGCCGACCAGCACCAGGAACCGGCCAAGATTGTCCACGAATTCTCGCACGCCCGGCGCCGCGTCACGCGAATCGCGCCAGCGGAACCCGCCTCCCGAGATGGCCTCGCGTGCCCGCTCGGCAAGGGCATCAAGATCGGCACCCGGGGGCAGACGCAGCCGGTAGGCCGTC
>JALSGY010000213.1 GCA_026982515.1 Paracoccaceae bacterium | reverse complement strand
CGGTTAGTCAACGGCGAAATCCGATAACCGCGGGGCGCAGACATGAGCGAGACCAGCAGCGACACTTCCTACCGGGTGACGGCCGACGAGTTGCGCCAGTTCATCGAGCGCTACGAGCGCCTCGAGACCGAGAAGAAGGATATCGCCGACCAGCAGAAGGAGGTGATGGCCGAGGCCAAGAGCCGCGGTTACGACACCAGGGTGATGCGCAAGCTGATCGCCATGCGCAAGCGCGACCGCGAGGAGCTGGCCGAGGAAGAGGCGGTGCTGGAGCTCTACAAGGAAGCGCTGGGCATGTGAGGGTGGGGGCGCCGGCTCAGGGCTCGATGAAGGTCACGCCGGGGATGGCGGCGATCTCGTCGAGGTCGCGCTCGTAGTTCAGCGTCAGCTCGGCCACGGTGGCATCCGTCCAGCCGGGAACGTCGAGTTCTTCCTCCACGGCCTCCTCGATGGCGTATTTTTCCAGGAAGGCGGCGAGGATCCGGCGGCGCTGCCTTTCCGATTTCGGCGGGTTCTCGGCCAGGTATTTGCGCAGCCGGCTCTTGCCTTCACGCTTCATGATCTCGGCCAGGATGTCGAGCCCGCCCTTGATCCGGGTGCCCGGGGCGTGGTCCGAGACCCTTTGCAGCACCTCCGGCCAGATCAGCGGCGTGTCCTCGTTGCACCACACCGTCAGCGGCGTGTCGGGGTTGGATTCCCGGATTGCCACGATCACGTCGGACCAGCGGATCTCGTCCACGTCGGTACCCTGCAGGAACTTGTGGAAATTGTCCTTCTTCTGCCACTTGTGGTGGAACACGGCGGGGATGAAGGTGGCCGGGTTGCGGATCGCGAGGAAGAACTCCACCTCATCGCCGGGAAACAGGTTGCGCAGCCACATGGGCTTGTAGCCGGCCTTTTCATAGAGGATCCCGCCGTCGAACACCCGCGTGGGCACGCAGATGAAGCTTTCGTGGGTCAACACCACACGCCGCGCGCTGTCGTCGTCGATGATGCCGTCGATCAGGATGTCCCTGGTCTCCTGGCTGGCCGGTTCGCCCTGCAGCTTTTCCATCGCCTCGCGCAGGATGGTGCGGTAGCGCCCCGGCCCGGGAACCGCGATGCCCTGCCTGGACAGAACGTCCTTGTTGCGCAACAGAGTGCGCAGCAGACGATCGTCGTCCGTGCAATGCGCACCGAAATGGATTGCCACCTGCATGATGTGATCCGGCCCCCTTTGCGACAAGTATAAGAGGTATTCTGGACAGTTAAACCGGTTTTGGTTATGCGGGGGCAATGACCGAGCAAAATACTCAGCTTAAGGCCGCCCGCCACCTCTCCCGACGCCTCGACCGCTGGTCGGCGGGGGCGGTCGTGATTGCCGCCTTCGTCCTGATGCCGATCGCCGCGGTGGTATGGATGGCCCTGACCCCGGAAGAGAACATCTGGCCGCATCTGATGCGCACCACGCTGCCGCGCTACCTGGCCAATACCGCGGTGCTGACCTTTTCGGTGGGGCTGCTGGCGGCGGTGGTGGGCACGCTGAGCGCCTGGATGGTGACCATGTACCGCTTTCCCGGCTCGCGCTGGCTGGAGTGGCTGCTGCTTCTGCCGCTGGCGATTCCGGCCTATGTGGGGGCCTATGCGCTGGTGGATTTCCTCGAATATGCCGGCCCGGTGCAGACGGCCCTGCGCGAGCTGTTCGGCTGGCAGAGCGCGCGCGATTACTGGTTTCCCGAGATCCGCTCGCGCGGGGCGGCGGTGGTGGTGCTGGCGGCGGCGCTTTTTCCTTACGTCTTCCTGCTGGCGCGCGCCGCGTTCCGCGAACAGTCGGGCGGCACCTACGAGGTGGCGCGCGCCCTCGGCGCCGGCCCGGTGGAGCGCTTCTGGCGCGTGGGCCTGCCGCTGGCGCGCCCGGCCATCGCCGCGGGCACGGCCATAGTGATGATGGAAACGGTCAGCGATTTCGGCGTGGTCTCGTATTTTTCCGTGCAGACCCTGACCACCGGCATCTTTTCCACCTGGCTGGAGGGCGGCAATGCCGGCGGGGCGGCGCAGATCGCCTCGGTGGTTCTGGTGGTGGTGCTGCTGCTGGTGGTGCTGGAGAAGCGCAGCCGCCATCGCCAGCGCTTCTTCCACAGCCCGCGCCAGCACCGGCCGGTGGAGCCGCTGGTGCTGCCCGGCTGGCGTGGCTGGCTGACCGCGCTGCTGGTCTTCGCCCCCTTCGGTCTGGGTTTCGTGCTGCCGATCGGGGTGATCGGCCTTCACGCGATGGAATCGGCCCGGCTGTGGCTGGATCCGGGGCTGATCCGGGCGCTGTGGAACACGCTGCTGGTGGGGGGCTCGGCGGCGGTGCTGACGGTGCTGGCGGCGCTGTTCATGGTGTACGGGGTGCGCATGACGGGCCGCCGCCTGCCGGCGCTGCTGCTGCCGCTGACCACCCTGGGCTATGCCGCGCCGGGGGCGGTGCTGGGCATCGGGCTGCTGTTTCCCATGTCGGCGGCGGATCATGCCATCGCCAACACCGTCGAGGCGCTGACCGGTGCCGACGTGGGGCTGTTGATGACCGGCTCGGCCTTTGCCATCGTCTATGCCTATGCGGTGCGCTTCTTCGCCATCGCCCAGGGCGCGGTGGACAGCGCCATGGGCCGGGTGCCGCCGTCGCTTCCCTGGGCGGCGCGCTCGCTGGGGCAAAGCGCGGGCGGGGCGCTGCGGCGGGTCTACGTGCCGCTGATCCGCGGCTCGGTGGGCACGGCGCTGCTGCTGGTCTTCGTCGATTCGGTGAAGGAGCTGCCGGCCACGCTCCTGCTGCGGCCGTTCAACTTCAACACCCTGTCCACGCGGGTCTACGAGAAAGCCTCGCTGGAGCAGATCGGCCAGGCTTCGCCGGCGGCGCTGGTGGTGGTCGCGGTGGGACTGGTCGCTGTCCTGATGCTGGCCCACGGCAACCGGCGCAGCCCCCGCCGCGGGGCTTGAAGCGCGCAGCGGGAATTCGTAAACCGGCATGCGTGCCCCCATAGCTCAGCTGGTAGAGCAACTGATTTGTAATCAGTAGGCCGGGAGTTCGAGTCTCTCTGGGGGCACCATTTTCTCGACAAGTTCCAATGTGTTGTAAGCGGTACGGCGCCCACGTCACGGTTTCAGCTTGACGCCGGTTTGAACGCCCAAGGCATGAGGTCGTCGATCTGGCTTGCCGGGTGGCCTGCGGCGATGGCTTCGAGCGTTGCCTTGATGTAG
>JALSGY010000212.1 GCA_026982515.1 Paracoccaceae bacterium | reverse complement strand
TCAGGCCATGAGCATGCAGGCCGAAACCCCGGTGGCGTGCCAGCCGCAGCCCGAAAGACGCCACCGCACGGCGGGGCGGCCGACGGCACCGGCCTGCCCGCCGGGGCCAGCCTCGCCCCACCCGCCAGCGCCCTGGCCGGGTTGCGCCTTGCCGCCAGCGTGCTGTTCTTCCACCTTGCCCTGCGCCTTGCGCAAGAGCCCGGGCTGGCGCGGGCCATGGCAAGGGCCATTTTCCTGGGGGTCGCCGCCCACGCGGCACTGGCAATCGCCCTGCCTGTCACCGCCCCCCTCCCCCCCGGCGAGGCCGCGCTTGCCCGGGGCTTCTTCGCCAACCCCAACTCCCTTGCCACCTATCTCGGGATGGGGCTGGTGCTTGGGGTCTCGCTGCTTGTGCAGGGCCGGCGCAAGGAGCCCCTGGCCGGCGCCGGGGTGGCGCTCATCTTCCTGGCCCTGCTGCTTACCGGCTCTCGGGCCGGGATCGCGGCCAGCCTGGCAGCCGCCGGGGCGGTGGCGCTGGCGCCGGGTGCCCAGATCAGGCTGCCGTGGCCGCTTCTGGCGCTGGCGGGGGCGGCAGCGACCGCGGCGCTGGCCTTCCATGCCGGCGTGATCGCCGGGAACGAGTACCGCTGGAGCCTCTTCGCCCAAGTTGCCCGGTTCATCGCCAGCCGCCCGTTCACCGGCTTCGGGCTCGACAGCTTCCCGCTGCTGTTCGCCCCTTTTCAAGCCCCGCCACTGCCCACCGACGTGGTCTGGGAGAAGGCCCACTCGAACTATCTTTCGCTATGGGCCGAGGCGGGGCTGGTGGCCGGATCGCTGCCGCTGCTGGCCGGGCTCATCGCCGCGGCGGCCCTGGCCCGCCACGCCCTCTCCCGCCGGCCCGGCCATGCGCTGGCCATCGCCGGGCTGGGCGCGCTGGCGCTCGCGGCCCTGCACTCGACGGTTGATTTCAGCCTCGAAATCCAGGCCAACCTGTTTCTTCTTGCGGCCCTCGTGGCGCTCGGGCTGGGCGCGGTGCCGGCCGGAAAGGCGAGGCAGGCATGAGCAGCACCACCGGCCAGGATATCGAGCTGCGCGCCATCGCCGCGGTGCTGCGCCGGCACTCCCGGACCATCGCCCTGACATTTTCCGCCATCTTCTCGCTGGCCGCGGCTCTGGCCGTCCTGCTGCCGCCCGCCTACACCGCAACCGCCCTGATCCTCGTCGATCCGGCCGGCAAGAACCTGCTGGAGGCAGGCACCCCGGCGCCCCCGGCGCCCGGCAGCGAAAGCGCCGGTGTCGACAGCGAGGTGGAAATCCTTCGCTCCGACGCCATCGCGCTTGCGGTAATTGCACAAAAGGGGCTGATGTCCGACCCGGAGTTCGGGCCGCGCCCGCCCCTGTTCCAGCGGCTGTCCGGACCGGCTCGCGCCGCCCCCGGCCGGGCCCGGCTGCTGCCGCAGACCCTGGCGCGCTTTCGCAAGGCGGTCGAGGTGCGGCGGCGGGGGCTGACCTACCTGATCTCGGTATCGGTCACCTCGCGCAGCCCCGAGCGCGCGGCGGAACTCGCCAATGCCTTGGCCGAAGCCCATATCGAGGCCCAGGTCCGGGCCAAATCGGCCGAGACCCTGGCCGCGCGCGACCTGCTGCAGGCGCGCATCACGGAGGCCCGCCAGAGGATCGCCGAAAACGAGGCGAGGCTGGAGGCCTTTCTCGAAGCGGAGCTTGCCCCCAATGACACCGCCGGGGCAACCCTGGCCGAGCTGCGCGCCTCGCTTGGGCGGTCACGGCAGGAACTGCTCGAGAAAACCCGCCTGCAAAGCCGCGCCGAGGCCCTGTTGAAGGCCGAAGACTGGGCCGGGCTGGTGGATGCGCTCGAAGACGAAGGGCTGGCGCGGCTTTGCAGGCGGGTTTTCTCGAATACCTCCAGTCCTCCGATCCTACCCTTGCCGATGCAGGTTTCCACATCAAGGATCCTCTCAGCCCGGCGAGCCTGATCCTGGGTGCCGGGCGCAGCGACACGCCCACCGATCAGCTGCTGTCGTCCGCCCTGTTCACGGACCTGCTGGCCAGGGCGCGCGATTCCCACGATATCGTCATTGTCGATACCCCGCCGATCCTGCCGGTGGTCGATGGCCGCTACGTGCTGGCGCATGCGGATGCGGCCGTGCTGGCAGTGCGCTGGGCCTCCACCGGCCAGCGAGAGGTGCGCGCCGCGATGCAGGAGATCACCCCCGTCCTGCCCCCGCAGGCCGCCCTGCTGCCGGTGCTGAGCAGATGCGGCGACGGCACCGCCCGCTATGGCGAGGGCTACTCGGCCGCAACCCGGGAAGACACCTTGCCGAAAAGCAGCGCCTCGTAGCGGGTCAGCACATCCTCCCAGCGGAAATCGCGGGCATGGCGGGCCCGTGCCGCAGCCCGCGCGCGCCAGAGCCACGTCGTCGCGGGCCAGTTCCCGCACATGGGCTGCACAGCCTTCGACATCGGAAAAGAACCGCTGCCCCGCGCCGGCCGTCCATCGGTTGAAGCGGTTGTCATGGGCGATCACCGCATTTCCCGCCCCGAGGGCCTCGACCAGCGAAGGGTTCGTGCCCCCCACGCGATGGCCGTGGAAATAGGCCCGGGCATGGAAACGCAGGGCTCTCACCACCTCCGGTTCATAGATGGCGCCGGGGAACAGCACCCCCGACCCAGCCGCGCTTAGCACCTGACGATGATAGCGGCTGGCCCGGTCCACCCGCCCCAGAACCACCAGCTTCATCCCGCTCTTGGCCCGGCCGAAGGCCTCCACGATTTCGAGGATGGAATTTTCCGGCTCGATCCGCGCCACCGAAAGGAAATACCGCCCGCGCTCCAGCCCCAGCGCGCGCAGGGGGGCCTCGTCCGCATGTGTGATCACATATGCGCCGTAGGGAATCATTTCCGGCTCGCGCCGGGCGCGCACCGCGACATGGGCGGCGATCTGCGGGTGGTCGGCGATCGGGCGATCACAGATGTTGGCGCCGATGAACTCATTGATCATCAGCCAGGCCCGGGCCGGAGGCGACCACTTGGCGCGCTTCCACTCGATCCCGTCCATGTTCATGAACAGACGCCGCCCCCGAAGCTTCTGAAGCACGGAAAAAACGGCCGTATTGTAGCCCAGGACAAGATCCACACCGGGGCGCTTCAGCACGTGGCGAATGCAGGCCAGATCGAAGGCCATGGTGGCCGCCGCTCCGCCCAGAGAGCTGCCGAAATGCA
>JALSGY010000211.1 GCA_026982515.1 Paracoccaceae bacterium | reverse complement strand
GAACTGCCCGGGCCGGGCCTCGAAGAGGCGGGCGCAATCCTCGTCACTGACCGGGGCGGGCTCGACCGCCTCGTCGAGGAAGGCGCGGATCAGCGCGTCTTCCCCGGTTTCCACCTTGCCGTTGCCGAGATCGCGCGGGTCCGGCGAAAGACCCGCCTCGCGGGCGGCGCGGCGCAACAGCGCGCGCACCACCAGCGCCCGGGCCGCGGCCCGCCAGGCCAGCCCCGGCTTGCCCGCCGGGGCCGCATGGTGCTGGGCCTCGGCGGCGATCTCGGCATGCGGGATGGTCTCGCCGTTCACCGTCACCTCGGGAAAAAGGACACCCATGGCATTTCCTTTCCGGTTCAGGCCTTCTTGCGGCGCGTGCGCACGACCTGGTACGGCCGCCACAGGTAGCGCACCGGAGCTGAAAGCATGTGCACCAGCCTTGTGAAGGGGAACAGGATGAAGATGATCAGCCCCAGCACGATGTGCAGCTTGAAGATGATGTTCACATGCTCAAGATAGCTGGCCGCCTTGGGATCGAAGGTGAAGATGCCGAAGGCCCAGTTCATGAACAGCACCACCTCGCCCTCGGCCAGCTTGGACAGCGAGACCGGCACCGAGATCAGCCCCAGGATCAGCTGCAGGATCAGCAGCAGCAGGATGGCGGTGTCCCAGAAGCTGGAGGTGGCGCGCACCCGCGGATCCATCAGCCGGCGGTGCGCCAGCATCAGCCCGCCGATCAGCGCGATCACCCCGGCGATGCCGCCGCCGATCCCGGCCATCAGCGCCTTGGCCTGGGGCGTGACCCCGAGCGCTTCGTAGATCTCCACCGGCACCAGCAGGCCGAACAGGTGGCCGAAGAAGATCACCAGCACGCCCACATGGAACAGGACCGAGCCCACCATCAGCTGTCTGCGCCGCAGAAGCTGGCTGGATTTGGATTTCCAGGTGAAGGGGTCGCGCTCGTAGCGGGCGATCGAGCCCACGGCAAGGATCGTCAGCGCGATATAGGGGAAGATTCCGAAAAGAAACTGGTTCATGGGTCGCCTCCTATTTGGCGGGCGCCGCAAGCGGCGTGTCTTTTGGGGGGATCGGGTCCATCTTTGCCAGCAACTCGCGGCTGACCGGGCACCCGGCGTTGGGATCGGGGCCGAAGACCACCTCGGCCTCCTGCCAGACCTCGTCGAGCGCGGCCAGGTCTTCGGGATCGTCGTCATCGACGCTCAGCAACTGCTGGACCAGTTCGGAAGAGCGCGCGATCCCGGCGAACTCGGCCAGCGCCGCCATCACCGCCGCATAGGGGCTTTCGCGCCGTTTCAGGCGCTCGGCCAGGGCGGCGATGATGTGGCCGGCGTCGGCCAGCAGCTCGCGGGCCTCCTCCAGCGGACGCATGGCCGCGAACTCCAGCAGGATCGGCAGATGATCCGGGAGCTCGCCGGTGGCCAGATCGAAGCCGCCGGCGCGGTAGGTCTCCAGCAGGTCCACCATGGCCGGGCCGCGCTCGCGGCTTTCGCCGTGCACATGCTCGAACAGGTTGAGGCTGAGCGTGCGCGAGCGGTCGAACAGCAGCACGTAGCGCTCCTGCAGATCGTAGAGGTCCATGTGCTCCAGATCGTGAAGCAGGGGCTGCAGGGCGGCCCGCGCCGCAGGCGCAAGCAGCGCCTCGTCCTCGATCGCGCGGCGGATTTCGCCCACCGCCTGCTGCAGCTCCGCCTCGGGGTAGCTCAGCAGTGCCGAAAGGGCCTTGAATGTGCGGATCATGACATTGCCTCCGTGGGAGTGACAAAGGTGCGCGAGCCGAACAGCTTGCCCCCGGAGGAGCCGGCCGAGCACTGGTTGCCGTCGGTGAAGCCGCAGCCGCCGCGCAGATCGTAGGCGTCTTCCACCACCTCGCGGTGGGTGGTGGGCACGACGAAACGATCCTCGTAGTCGGCCAGCGACATGATCCGGTACATCTCGTCGATCTGCCCGGGCTCAAGCCCCACGCGCCTGGCGATTTCCAGATCGACCACCCCGTCCACCGAGCGCGCGCGCATGTAGGCGCGCATGGCCAGCATCCGCTCCAGCGCGCTGACGATCGGCGCCTCGTCGCCGGCAGTCAGCAGGTTGGCAAGGTAGCGCACCGGGATGCGCAGCGAGCGCACGTCGGGCATGTCGCGGTCCACCCCGATGGCGCCGGCTTCGGCGGCGTTCTGGATCGGCGAGAGCGGCGGGATGTACCACACCATCGGCAGGGTGCGGTATTCGGGGTGCAGCGGGAAGGCGATCTTCCATTCCATCGCCATCTTCCACACCGGCGAGTTCTTCGCCGCCTCGATCCACTCTTCGGGGATGCCCTCTTCGCGGGCGGCGGAAATCACCTCCGGGTCGGAGGGATCGAGGAACAGGCCCAGCTGGGC
The DNA here is from genome assembly GCA_026982515.1 of Paracoccaceae bacterium. Classification (GTDB taxonomy): domain Bacteria; phylum Pseudomonadota; class Alphaproteobacteria; order Rhodobacterales; family Rhodobacteraceae; genus S012-89. The sequence goes on along the minus strand of JALSGY010000211.1, from coordinate 850 downwards.
ATCGTAAAGCTCCTGCTCGCCGGCCACCGCGGCTGCTTCCTGGATGCGGTCGGCGTCATAGAGCATCACGCCCAGGTAGCGGATGCGCCCCACGCAGGTTTCCGAGCACACCGTCGGCATGCCGCTTTCGATGCGCGGATAGCAGAAGGTGCATTTCTCGGATTTGCCGCTTTCCCAGTTGTAGTAGATCTTCTTGTAGGGGCAGCCCGAGACGCACATCCGCCAGCCGCGGCATTTCTCCTGGTCGATCAGGACGATGCCGTCCTCCTCGCGCTTGTAGATCGCACCCGACGGGCAGGAAGCGGCGCAGGCCGGGTTCAGGCAGTGCTCGCACAGCCTGGGCAGGTACATCATGAAGGTGTTTTCATACTGCCCGTAGATCTCCTTCTGCACCCCTTCGAAGTTGTAGTCCTGCGAGCGCTTCTCGAATTCGCCGCCGAGGATTTCCTCCCAGTTGGGGCCCCATTCGATCTTCTCCATGCGCTGGCCCGAGATCTTCGAACGCGGCCGCGCGGTGGGGAAGGCCTCCATCTGGGGGGCCGATTTCAGGTGGTCGTAGTCGAAATCGAAGGGCTCGTAGAAATCGTCGATCTCGGGCAGGTCCGGGTTGGCGAAGATATTGGCCAGGATCCGCCACTTCGCCCCCTGTTTCGGCCGCAGCCTGCCCGAGCGCGTGCGCTCCCAGCCGCCGTTCCAGCGTTTCTGGTTTTCCCAGTCCCTGGGATAGCCGATGCCGGGCTTCGTCTCGACATTGTTGAACCACGCATATTCGACGCCGTCGCGGCTCGTCCAGACGTTCTTGCAGGTGACCGAACAGGTGTGACACCCGATACACTTGTCCAGATTCAGC
>JALSGY010000210.1 GCA_026982515.1 Paracoccaceae bacterium | reverse complement strand
GAGCCGGTGCCGGGCCGGGCGGGGCGGCGCGCCTGCAACCGTTTCCATCCCGGCGAGTTGTAGACATCGGCCCGCCCGGCCCGCGCCTCCAGCCCGCTGCCCGGGCCCGGTGCCGCCGCACCATGGCCGCCACCGTAAAGCCCGGGCGGCGTGAGCACCTCCACGTGATCGGCGGGCAACTCGTCGATGAAGCGCGAGGGAAGCTGCGATTGCCACTGGCCGTAGACCCGGCGGTTGGCGGCAAAGGAGATGGTGCACAGCCGCTCGGCCCGGGTGATGCCCACATAGGCCAGGCGGCGCTCTTCCTCCAGGCCCTTCAACCCGCTTTCGTCCATGCTGCGCTGGCTCGGGAACAGCCCGTCCTCCCAGCCCGGCAGGAAAACGGCGGGAAACTCCAGCCCCTTGGCGGCGTGCAGCGTCATGATCGACACCTTTTCGCCGCCCTCGTCGCTTTCGTTGTCCATGATCAGCGCCACGTGTTCGAGGAAGCCCTGCAGGTTGTCGAATTCCTCCAGCGCCTTGACCAGTTCCTTGAGGTTCTCCAGCCGCCCCGGCGCCTCGGGCGTCCTGTCGTTGAGCCACATCTCCGTATAGCCGCTCTCGTCGAGGATGGTCTCGGCCAGTTCCACATGCGACTGCCCGGGGTCGAGCGCGCGGGCGTGCCAGCGATCGAAGGCGGCCACCAGCCTGGCCACCTCGCCCCGGGCCTTGCCCTTCAGCACGCCCTCGGCAGCGGCGATGCGCGCCCCTTCGAGCAGCGACACCCCGTGCTCTCTCGCCATCGTCTGAATGTCCTGCAATGCCTTGCCGCCCACCCCGCGCCGGGGGGTGTTCACGATGCGCTCGAAGGCCAGATCGTCGTCAAGGCTGACGGCGACGCGGAAATAGGCCATCGCGTCGCGAATCTCCAACCGCTCGTAGAAGCGCGGGCCGCCGATCACCCGATAGGGAAGGCCGATGGTCAGGAAGCGGTCCTCGAAGGCGCGCATCTGGTGAGAGGCGCGCACCAGAATGGCGATGTCGTCAAGCGACAGCGGCGCCATCCCCCGAGTACCGCGCTGCAGCGCCTCGATCTCTTCGCCGATCCAGCGCGCCTCCTCCTCGCCGTCCCAATGGCCGATCAGCCGGACCTTCTCGCCATCCTCGCCCTCGGTGAACAGCCTCTTGCCCAGCCGGCCCGCATTGGCCGCGATCACCCCCGAGGCCGCGGCCAGGATATGCCCGGTGGAACGGTAGTTCTGCTCCAGCCGCACCACGTGGGCACCGGGAAAATCCTTCTCGAATCGCAGGATGTTGCCCACCTCGGCGCCACGCCAGCCGTAGATCGACTGATCGTCGTCGCCCACGCAGCAGATGTTGCGATGCCCCGCCGCCAGAAGCCGCAGCCACAGATACTGGGCGACGTTGGTATCCTGATATTCGTCCACCAGGATATGGCTGAACCGGCGCTGATACTGCTCGAGGATATCGGCATTCTGCTGCAGGATGGTCACCACATGCAGCAGCAGATCGCCGAAATCCACCGCGTTCAGGGTGGCCAGCCGCTCCTGGTATTCGCGGTAAAGGGCGATTGCCGCATTGTTGAAGGCCGCGCCCTCGCCCGCCGGCACCTTTTCCGGCGTCCAGGCGCGGTTCTTCCAGCCGTCGATGACATGCGCCAGATGGCGCGCAGGCCAGCGCTTTTCGTCGATGTTCGCAGCCACGATCAGCTGCTTGAGAAGGCGGATCTGGTCGTCGGTATCGAGAATGGTGAAATTGCTCTTCAGCCCGGCCAGCTCGGCATGCCGGCGCAGCATCTTCACGCAGATGGCGTGAAAGGTGCCCAGCCAGGGCATCCCCTCCACCGTCTGGCCCAGAAGCTGACCCACCCGCTCCTTCATCTCGCGTGCGGCCTTGTTGGTGAAGGTGACGGCAAGAATTTCATGCGGCCGCGCCCGTCCGGTGTTCAGCAGATGGGCGATGCGGGTCGTCAGGGCGCGGGTCTTGCCGGTGCCGGCGCCGGCCAGCATCAGGACCGGGCCGTCCAGATGTTCCACCGCCTCGCGCTGGGCCGGGTTCAGCCCCTCGAGATAGGGCGCCGGCCGGGCCGCCATCGCGCGCGCCGACAGCGAGCCCCCCCCGAAGGCATCGGATTCGTCGAAACTGCTCATGGCGGCAACATAAGCGCGGGCCGGGGAAAGGGAAAGGCGTGTTCGGCGAATGTTCACGCCGTGGCCTTCCCCTTGCCCCGGCCCGCAACCGCCCGCACACTGGCGATCACCTGAAAAGGAGGAGCACCCATGTTCACCCGAGCCGTTCTTGCCGCCGCCTGCCTGCTGGCGCTTGCGCCGGCCGCGCTGGCCCACAGTTTCAACGTCACCATGCTGGTGCCGATCGACAGCTCGGACAGGAGGGGCGATGCGATCGAGGCCTTTCTGCTCGCCTCGGGCGAACGTGACGCCCATGCGAATGAAGAAAGCGACGGCCACCTGGGCGGGCTGGACGTCTATCTGGAGGTGATCGTCGTCGATCATCTCGCCTTTCCGCCGGATATCGCCGGGATGGAGGGCGCACCCGACATCGTCGTGGATCTGGCGAATGCCCTGAACGGGCAGGGCTTCGAGGACATGCCGGGCGGGGCGGGGCCGGTGATGGTGAAGATCCCCGCGCTCACCCCCGAGGACGAACGCGCCTATCTGCCATCGGGTCCCGCTCCGTTTTCCGTGCGCTTCGAGGCGCGCACCGGCCGGGCGCCGGGAGAGATCGCCACCCTGGCCTATGTCGCCGCCCGCCGGATCGACGAGGCAGTGCGCGCGCTGGGCGGGGTGGACGAGCGCGCGGCACTGGCCCGACTGATGCAGCGCTGAAATCCCGTGGCGCAAGCCGGCGGGGTGATTTATCCATTGGCCCATGGATCTCGATAGCCGCTATCCCGCCCTGCCCGACCTGCGCCGCCGCGCCCGGCGGCGCATCCCGCATTTCGTCTGGGAGTTTCTCGACAGCGGCACCGGCACGGAGGCGGCGCTGCACCGCAATCGCGCCGCTCTGGATGCAGTGATCATGCGGCCCGCGGTGCTGACCGGCGAGGCGACGCCCGAGCTTGAGACGGCGTTCCTGGGCGAGCACTGGGCCGCCCCCTTCGGCATTGCCCCGGTGGGCATGTCGGGGCTGGTCTGGCCCGATGCCGAGCGCCGCCTGGCCCGGCTGGCAGCCCGCGAGAACCTCCCCTACTGCCTGTCAACCGTGGCCAGCCAGCCGCCCGAGGCGGTAGG
>JALSGY010000209.1 GCA_026982515.1 Paracoccaceae bacterium | reverse complement strand
GCCATGGCCGAATCCAGCGGCTGCGATCTGCCCGATTTGTCGCTCGATGAGATGAAATCCGCCCATCCGGGCATCACGAATGCGGTATTCGGCGTGCTGGGGGTTGAGAATTCGGTGGCCTCTCGCACATCCTATGGCGGGGCCGCGCCGCAGAACGTGCGCGCCCAGATCGCCCGCTGGAAGGAGAAGCTGGAATGAAACATTCTGCCGCCATCCCGCGCCCGGCCAGCCACCCTGCCGTGCCTGCGGCCCGTCGCCGCGCGCCCTGGGCCATCGGGCTGGGGGCGCTGCTGTTTCTTGCCGCCTGTGGCGCCGACGGCAAGCCGATCGCGCCGAAATACTCGGTTGAAACCACGGTGGGCTACAACTCCGCTACCGGCCCGTTCAACGAAACCGTCCTGGGCATCTGTGTCGGAGACGCCTGTTGAGCCTCTCGCCGCTGCGCATTGCCTATCTGGCGCTGGCGGCCTGGGGGCTGGTGCGGCCGATGGCGGGTTACATCGCCTGGGCCCGCGCCGAGGGCTTCTCGCCGGCCGGGCTGTGGGCCGCCTGGCAGGCCAACCCGGCCACCGGCGCGCTGGCGCTTGAGGTGCTGATCGCCGGCACCGCCTTCACTCTCTGGGTGATCGCCGAAACCCGGGTGCGGCGCAACTGGGCGGCGCTGTGGGTGTTGCCGGGGCTGGTGCTGGGGGGGCTGGGCTTTGCCCTGCCGCTTTACCTGTTTTTGCGCGCCCGGCCGGTGAGATGAGCGCTTTTGCCCCTTGCAACCGGGGCAAAACCGGGGTCTGAAACCGCAGGCCGCATGAATGGCCGACGGGCGCGAGGGCAAGAACCATGGATCACTTCATCTACCGCAATGGCGTGCTGCATGCCGAGGACGTGCCGGTGCCCGAGATCGCCGCTGCCGTCGGCACCCCCTTCTATCTCTACTCCGCCGCCACCCTGGGCCGCCACCTGCGGCTGTTCGACGAGGCGCTGGAGGGGCTCGACCATCTGGTCTGCTTCGCCATGAAGGCCAATTCCAACCTCGCGGTGCTGAAGCTGCTGGGCGATCTGGGCTCGGGGATGGACGTGGTCTCGGCCGGTGAATACCTGCGTGCGCGCGCCGCCGGCGTGCCCGGAGAGCGCATCGTGTTTTCCGGGGTCGGCAAGACGCGCGAGGAGATGCGCATCGCGCTGGAGGGCGGCATCCGCCAGTTCAACGTGGAGTCCGAGCCCGAGATGGAGGCGCTCGACGAGGTGGCGCGCTCGCTGGGCAGGGTGGCGCCGGTGGCCTTTCGGGTAAACCCCGACGTGGACCCCAGGACACATGCCAAGATCGCCACCGGCAAGGCGGAAAACAAGTTCGGTATCCCGATCTCGCGGGCCGCCGGGGTATACGCCCGTGCCGCTCGGCTGCCCGGGCTGGAAGTGGTGGGCATCGATGTGCACATCGGCAGCCAGCTGACCGACTTGGAGCCGTTCGAACTGGCCTATTCCAGGGTGGCCGAACTGGCCCGCCGGCTCCGCGCCGAGGGCCATGACATCCGCCGCCTCGATCTGGGCGGGGGCCTGGGGATTCCCTACGAGCGCGCAAACAGCGCCCCGCCTCTGCCGGTGGAATACGGCGAGGTGATCCGCCGCACCGTGGGCGATCTGGAGTGCGAGATCGTGGTCGAGCCGGGACGCCTGATCGCCGGCAATGCCGGCATCATGGTTTCGCGCGTCATCTATGTGAAATCCGGCGAGGACCGGGAGTTTCTGATCCTCGATGCCGGCATGAACGATCTCGTCCGCCCGGCCATGTACGAGGCCCACCATGACATCATCCCCGTGGCCGAACCCGTTCCGGGCGCGGAGCGCGCCCTCTATGACGTGGTCGGCCCGATCTGCGAAACCGGCGACACCTTCGCCCGCGGGCGCGAGATGCCGGCGATGGCGGCGGGCGATCTGGTGGCCTTCCGCTCGGCCGGGGCCTACGGGGCGGTGATGGCCTCGGAATACAACTCTCGCCCGCTGATCCCCGAGGTCATGGTGCGGGGGGATCAATTCGCCGTCATTCGCTCCCGCCCGAGCTTTGACGAGATGATAAACCGCGATACAATCCCGCCATGGCTCTGAAACGGGATGTTCCCGGCCGGGCCGAAGCCGCGGGAAACATGGCCGGAAGACCTCGAACACCAGACATGACGATGCGCGCGCTGCGCATGCCCCTGCTCCTGACCCACGCGGGCATGGTGGCAGAGCGTGGCCTGCGCGCCTTCTGGCCGGCGCTTTCCATTATCCTGCTGGTGCTCTCGGCCCTGCTTTTCGGTCTGCATGACGCCTTCGCCACCAGGGTGGTACAGGTGGCCGGCGCGATCATTCTCCTGGCTCTGGTGGTGGCGCTGGGGCACGGGCTGCGCGTCTTTCGCTGGCCGTCGCGGCTGGAGGCGCTGGCGCGGCTCGATGCTACCCTGCCGGGCCGTCCGATCTCCAGCCTGCTTGACCGGCAGGCGATCGGCGCCGGCGATCCGGCCTCCGAGGAAGTCTGGCGCGCCCATTTGCAGCGCATGGCCGAGCGGGCCCGCCGCGCGCGGCCCGCCGTGCCTGCCATACGCCTGGCCGCGCGCGACCCCTACGCCCTGCGCTACGTGGCGCTTGTGGCCTTCGTCATGGCGCTGGTCTTCGGTTCGGCCTCGCGTCTGACCTCCGTTGCCTCTCTGGTGCCGGGAACGGAGGGCGACGGATACGCCGTAGCCGCCGCCTGGGAAGGCTGGATCGAACCTCCGGCCTTCACCGGCAAACCCTCGATCTACCTGAGCGATGTCCGGGCCGGTGCCCTTGCCGTGCCCGAGGGCAGCGAGGTCACGCTTCGGCTGTATGGCGAGGCCGGGCTGCTGGAGGTGCGCGAGACGGTCTCGGCCGCCCCCGCCGGCAGCGGCGAGGAGGCCGGCCCCGCGCGCCGGTTCCGGGTTGCCCGCTCGGGCGTGATCGCGGTGGAAGGGCCGGGCGGGCGCGAATGGCAGATCACCGCCATGCCCGATGCCCCGCCGGCCATTGCCCTTTCCGCCGAGCCCGGGCGCCGGGTAAGCGGCGAGATGCGGCTGAGCTTCGAGGCCCGCGACGATTACGGCGTGGTTTCCGGCCGTGCCGAACTTGAGCTTGATCTGGCCGCCGCCGACCGCCGCTACGGGCTGGCCGCCGAGCCCGAGCCGCGCGAGAGCATCATACTCGACCTGCCGATGCCGATCAGCGGCGACAGGCGCGCCTTCACCGAAGTGCTGGAAGAGGAT
>JALSGY010000208.1 GCA_026982515.1 Paracoccaceae bacterium | reverse complement strand
GTCGAGCCTTCGCGGGTCCACCCCGGCGGCTTCGTAATACTCGTCCACCAGCGCTTCCAGATCGCGCATCGGCCCATAGCTTTCGGCGCGGGTGAGCGGCGGGGTCAGGTGGTCGATGATCACCGCCTGGGCGCGGCGCTTTGCCTGCGTGCCCTCGCCGGGATCGTTGACGATGAAGGGGTAGATGTGCGGGGTCGGGCCCAGTACCGCCTCGGGCCAGCAGGAGGCCGAGAGCGCCAGCGCCTTGCCCGGCAGCCATTCGAGGTTGCCGTGCTTGCCCATGTGGACGATGGCGTCGGCCCGGTGTACATGCCGCAGCCAGAAATAGAACGCCAGGTAGTTGTGCGGCGGCACCAGGTCGGGCGAATGATAGGTGTCGGTCGGGTCGATATTGTAGCCGCGCGCGGGCTGAATGCCGACGACGACATTGCCGAACTGCAGCACCGACAGCTTGAAGCGCCCGCAATCCACCTCGCCCGGCTCGAAAAACGGATCGGCCTCGGGCGGGCCCCAGCGTTCCTCGATGGCGGCGCGCAGATCGTGCGGCAGCTGACCATAGGCGATCTGGTAGTCCGACATCATCAGCTCGACCCCGCCGGTGCGGCTTGCGCGGTCGGTCAGCCAGTTGGTGGGGCCGGCGAGGATGGCCTGCATCAGGGCGTCGGAATCCTCGGGAATGCTGCGCAGGGCGTATCCTTCGCTGCGCAGCATTTTCAGCACATGGACGGTGGCGGCGGGGGTGTCTAGCCCGACGCCATTGGCCAGCCGCCCGTCCCTGTTGGGGTAGTTGGCAAGCACCAGAGCCACGCGCCTTTGGGCGGGCGGGGTGCGGCGCAGCCGTGCCCATGCTGCGGCCATGTCGGCCACGAAATCCACCCGGTCGGCGCGGGCGCGATAGGTGGCGATGGGGCACTGGGTGGCCTCGTCGAAAAAGGCCTCGCCCTTGAACGAGACGGCCCGGCTCAGGATGCGGCCGTCCACCTCGGGCAGGGCCACGTTCATGGCGATGTCACGGGCCGAGAGGCCGGACAGGCCGCTTTCCCAGGCCTCTTCGGAGGAGGCGGAGAGCACGACCTGAAAGACCGGGGCGCCGTTTGCGGAGGGCGAGGTGAGCGGATTGGCACCCTCCCCGCCGCCGAAGGAGCCGGTGGCAAAGGCGGTGGCGTTGAGGATCACCTCGGGCGGTGTGTCAGAGAACAGTCTCTCCAGCGTCGCAGCCGATAGCGCATCCTTCAGCGAGGCCACGAAGACGGGCAGCGGGTTCAGGCCCCGGGCCTGCAAGGCGGCGGCGAGATGGTCGATGGGCGCCAGCCCCGCGCCCTGTACCAGCGCGCGGTAGAAGACGACGGGGGCTATGGGCGCGCCCTCGGCCCAGTGCTCGCGCAGGGTGGCGAGATCAACCACCCCGGCGCCCGGCCAGTAGAGGCCGGCGCGCAGCAAAGGTGCGGCGGGGGCGGGCCTTTCACCCCCCTCCAGCATGGCGCGGGCGTATTCGAGGAAGGCACGGGCATTGTCTGCCCCGCCTTCCACCAGATAGGCCCACAACGCGTGGTAGTCCTCGTCGGTGACGGTGGACAGGCGCAGCAATTCTTCATCGGGCTGGTCGTCGCCGGGCAGGGCGGCAAAGGGCACACCGGCCTCGTGCAGATGGGCGGCATATTGTTCGAGGCCGTATTTCCAGTAGCCGGAACCGCCGAGGATGCGGGCAATCACCAGGCGGGAATGCCGTGCACAACCGGCTATGTGCAGATCCACCGACATCGGATGGCCGAGGTGGGTGAGGTTGGCCAGCCGCAGGCCGGGCGGATCGGGCATCTGCGCGCGGGCATGGGCGAGGGAGGCGAGCTCGGTGTCGGCGGCCGAGATGAACACCACGTCGGCCGGGCTCTGGCCCAGATCGACCGGCTCGCGCCCGTCGTCGATGGCCCCGGGGGTGGCGGCGAGAAGATGCATCAGCCGCCGTGCCCATGGTGTGCGCGGGTGCCTCCGGCGGGAATATTTGCGGCAAGATGAAGCATCACAGGTGCTTTTCCATGAACAGGCTGGCGGGATGGGCGGCGTAGGGGCCGAAGGGGCCACGCCTGCTGTAGCCAAGCGCGTGATAAAGCGCCACGGCGGCGGTGAGTGCAGGGCCGGTTTCGAGACGGATGATCTTGTGGCCGGCGGCGCGGGCGGCGGCTTCGAGGCGGGTCATCAGGGCACGGGCGGTGCCGGTGCCACGAGCCTCGGGGATGACGAAGAGGCGCTTGACCTCGGCGTAATCGCCGCACGCACACAGGGCGACGCAGCCCTCGGGCCTGCCGTTTCTGCGCGCCACGAAGAAGCTGATGCCGGGGGCGGTCAGCTCCCGCGGCGAGAAGGTGAAGCACTCTTCAGGCGTGTACAGTTCGCGCAGGGCGGCCTCGGAGCCTTCGATCAGGGCCAGCCCGTCGGGGGAAAGGGGATCTTCGATGGCGATCGCGAGGGTCATGCCCGGAGCGCAGCGGAAATCGCCGCCCGATCGAGCCCGGCCTCGCCGATGACCACGAGGCGCGTTTCGCGCGCCTCGCCGGTGGCGAAGGGGCGATCGAAGTAGTGATCGACACGCGGCCCCACCGCCTGGATGGCAAGGCGCATCGGCTTTCCCGAGACTGCGGCGAACCCCTTCAGCCGGAGGATGGCGTGAGATCGGATCACCCGCGAGAGGTGTTCGGCGAAGGCGGCCGGATCCTGTATTTCGCTGCGTGTCACGGCGAAACTTTCGAAATCATCGTGATCGTGGTGGTGATCGTCGCCCTCATGATGGTCATGGTGCGGGGCGTGGCGGGCGGCCATGTCGGCCTCTGCCGCCGCATCGAGGCCAAGCAGCACTCGCGCGGGCAGTCGACCCATCGTGGTTTTCACGACCCGGACGCCGCGCCGAGCGCCTGCCTCCAGCTGCGCCGCCAGCGTGCTGGCCTCGCTCTCGGCCAGCAGATCCGTCTTGTTGACCACGATCATGTCGGCGCAGGCGAGCTGATCTTCGAAGAGTTCCGACAGAGGGGTTTCGTGATCGAGATTCCCGTCGGCGCGGCGCTGGGCGTCCACCGCGGCCACGTCATGGGCGAACTGGCCGTCCGCCGCGGCGCGCCCGTCAACCACCGTGACCACGCCGTCCACCGTGACGCGAGTGGATATCTCGGGCCAGTTGAAGGCATTCACCAGAGGTTGCGGCAGGGCGAGGCCCGAGGTCTCGATGACGATGTGTTCGGGGGGTTCGGGCCGCTCCAGCAGTTTC
>JALSGY010000207.1 GCA_026982515.1 Paracoccaceae bacterium | reverse complement strand
CGCGCCGATCCCCATGCTGACCGCCAGATCGCAGTAACGCAGGGCGCGGGCAATGATCTCGTCCACCGTCTGCTCGGGCTTGAGCTCGCCCCACAGCGCAATACCCTCCAGAAGCGTGCCCGAGACGTTCATTCGCGGCCGCCCCAGCGATAGCGTGGCGTCCATGTGGAAATGCGGATCGACGAAGGGCGGGCTGACAAGCTGGCCGCCGGCATCCAGCACCTCGTGCGCCTCGGCCCCGATCCGCGGCTCGACGGCGGCGATGGTGCCGTCCCGGCAGGCGATGTCGAGGCCGGAGCGCCCGTCCGGCAGGGTGGCGTTCCTGAGGATCAGATCGAACATGGGCTTGCTCCGTTCATTTCAGTATTATCGCCCGGAAGATGCGGGCTGTGCCCGGTGGCGCGCTACCGCTGCCCCCTGAACCACGGCTTGAGCAGCGCGCGCGGATACTCGGCCCGGCGGGCCACGATCACCAGCGCCACGATCGACAGGATGTAGGGCGCCATCAGGAACACCTGCGGCGGCACCACGGCGCCGGCCTCGGTCTGCAGGCGCACCTGAAGCGCATCGAACATGCCGAACAGCAACGCTCCCAGCAGCGCCTTGCCCGGCCGCCAGCTGGCAAAGATGACCAGCGCGATGGAAATCCATCCACGCCCGTTCACCATCCCGAAGAAGAAGGCATCGAAGGCCGACATGGTCAGGAAGGCCCCGCCCAGGGCCATCAGCGCCGAGCCCGCCATCACCGCCCCGATGCGCAGCCCGTAGACGGAAAGCCCCTGCGCGTTCACCGCTTCGGGGTTGTCGCCCACCGCCTTGATCGCCACCCCCAGCGGCGTGCGTTCCATCACCCACCAGACCACCCCCACCATGACCAGCGCCAGCCAGGTCAGGGCCGTCTGCTGGAACACCACCGGGCCGAGGAAGGGAATGTCGGAGAGGACAGGCACGTCCATCGGCTGAAAAGGCGTGATGCGCGGCGGCGAGGTGACATCGGGCAGCAGCGTGCGGTAGAGAAACGAGGCCGCCGAGGTGGCAAACAGCGTGATCCCCAGACCCGAGACATGCTGAGACAGGCCCAACGGCACCGTGAGAATGGCGTGAAACAGCCCGAACAGCGCCCCCGCGCCGGCCGCCGCCGCCACCCCCATCCACAGCGATGCCCCCTGCCACACGGCCATCCATCCCACCATGGCGCCGACCACGAAGATCCCTTCGATCCCGAGGTTGAGCACCCCCGCGCGCTCGCACAACAGCGCGCCGATCACGCCGAAGATCAGCGGCGTGGCAATGCGCAGGGAAGCGACCCAGAAGCTTTCGTTGAGGAATATCTGCAGGAAATCCATCATGTGCCGGCCCTGCCCTTTCCTGTGAAACGCAGCCGGTAGCGGGCGAAGAACCCGCCCACCAGCACCGAGATCAGCGACAGCGCCACCACCAGATCGGCCAGGAAGGAGGATACCCCCATCGCCCGGCTCATGCTGTCGGCGCCCACGAAGACGCTGGCCACGTAAAGGGCCGCCAGCACCACACCCATGGGCGAAAGCCCCGCCAGCATCGCCACCACGATCCCCGAATAGCCGTAGCCGGGCGAGAGATCGGTGGTCAGGTAGCCCTTGAGCCCGGCAACCTCGCTGACCCCGGCCAGCCCAGCCAGCGCACCCGAGATGAACCCCACCCCCAGCAGCGTGCGGCTCACGCCGATCCCGGCGTGGCGCGCGGCGGCTGCGTTCTCGCCCACCGCGCGGATGCGAAAGCCCCAGGTGGTGCGGGTCAGCGCCACATGGGCCACCACCGCCACCGCCAGCGCCACGATCAGCCCGGCATGGATGCGCATCCTCTCGATCAGCCGTGGCAGCGTGGCGGCATCGACCACCGGCTCGGACTGGGGCCAGCCCATGCCCATCGGATCCTTCAGCGGGCCCTCCAGCATCATCTGCACGAAGATCAGGATGATGAAGTTGAGCAGCAGCGATGTCACCACCTCGTCGGCACCGAAACGCGTCTTGAGCCAGGCCGGGCCGAGCATGCCAAGCCCCCCTGCAGCCGCGCCGGCCACCATCACCAGCGGCACCAGCACGATGGGCGGGGCATCGATCGCCCCCGCCCCCACCGCCACCGTGGCCATGGCCCCGAGATACAGCTGCCCCTCGGCACCGATGTTCCACAGCCGCGCCCTGAAGGCCAGCGCCGCGGCCAGGCCGGTAAAGATCAGCGGCGTGGCACGGGTCAGCATTTCGGTGAAGGAAAACACCGAGCCGAAGACCCCGGTGAACATCTGGGCATAGGCCGGAATGATCGGCGCGCCGGCGAATGCCAGCGGCAGGGCGGCCAGCGCCAGCGCCACCAGCGCCGCGGCCACCGGAATCGCCACCCGCGCCGTGCGCGATATCTCTCTCCTCGGTTCGATCTCGATCATGCCGCCTGCCCCTGTCCCGTCATGATCAGCCCGATCGCCGTTCTGTCCCGGCTGTCGGTCTCGATCAGTTGACCGTCATGCATCACCACGATGCGGTCGGACAACTCGAGAATCTCGTCGAGATCCTCGGAAATGAGGATCACCCCCGCCCCGCGCCCGCGTGCCTCGATCAGCCGCCGGCCGACCTCGGCGGTGGCCCCGAAATCCAGCCCGCGGGTGGGCTGGTTGGCCAGAATCAGCCTCGGCGCGCGCTCCAGCACCCGGGCCAGGATCAGCTTCTGGATATTGCCCCCCGACAGCAGCGCCACCGGCGCATCGATGCCGGGGCCGCGCACGTCGTAGGCGGCGACCAGCTCCTTCGCGTGGCGGGCGATGGCCTCGCGGCGAAGAAAACCGTAGTGCTGCACATCTGCTTCGTCCAGCCGCTCAAGTATCAGGTTCTCGGCCACGCTCATGGCGCCGATCACCCCGTCGCGGTGGCGGTCTTCGGGGATGCGCCCCACGCCAAGGCGGATCATCTGCCTCGGGGTCGGGGCGGGAATCTCCTGTCCGGCCAGGCGCATGGAGCCGCTGTCGGGCCGGATCAGCCCCGAGACCAACTGCGCCAGCGCCGACTGCCCGTTGCCGGAGACCCCGGCCACGCCGACGATTTCACCCCCGCGCACCGTCAGGGAAACATCGCGCAGGCTGTTGCGGGCGCTTTCGTGCCTCACGGTTATCCGTTCAAGAACCAGCACCGGCTCGCCGGGGGTGGCAGGCTGACGCGGCGGGATGGAGGTTTCCTCTCCCACCATCAACCGCGCGATACGGTCGCGGTCGGCCTCGGCTGTCATCAGCTCTC
>JALSGY010000206.1 GCA_026982515.1 Paracoccaceae bacterium | reverse complement strand
AGCCCGCGCGCCAGGCGGTCGGCCTTGCGGTGGATGCGCTGGGCGATGGCCTTGAGCCCCTCGGGCCCGTGGAATACCGCGTAGAACGAAGCCATCACCGCCAGCAGCGCCTGGGCGGTGCAGACGTTGGAGGTGGCCTTCTCGCGGCGGATGTGCTGCTCGCGGGTCTGCAGGCTGAGCCGGTAGGCGCGGTGGCCGTGGCTGTCGATGCTCACCCCCACGATGCGGCCCGGCATGGCCCGCTTGTAAGCGTCCTTGCAGGCCATGTAGGCGGCATGCGGCCCGCCATAGCCCATGGGCACCCCGAAACGCTGGGTGGAGCCCACGGCAATGTCGGCCCCCATCGCGCCGGGCTCCTTGAGGATGGTCAGCGCCAGGGGGTCGGCGATGACGATGCCGATCGCCTTCACCTCATGCAGGGCGGCAATATGAGGAGTGAAATCGGTGATGTGGCCGTAGGTCCCCGGATACTGGAAAATGGCGCCGAACACCTTTTCGGGCTCGAGTTCATCCGGGGCGCCGACGATCACCTCGATCCCCAGAGGCTGGGCCCGGGTCCGGATCACGGCGATATTCTGGGGATGACAGTTTTCGTCCACGAAAAAGGCCGTGGCCTTCGACCTGGCGACCCGCTGGGCCATGGTCATGGCCTCGGCCGCCGCGGAGGCCTCATCGAGCAGCGAGGCATTGGCGATGTCCAGCCCGGTGAGATCGGAGACCATTGTCTGGTAGTTCAGAAGCGCCTCCAGGCGCCCCTGACTGATCTCGGGCTGATAGGGGGTGTAGGCGGTGTACCAGGCGGGGTTTTCCAGAATGTTGCGCTGGATCGCCGGCGGCGTGACGGTGCCGTAGAAGCCCTGGCCGATCATGGTGGTGAACACCTTGTTCATCTTCGCCACCTGCCGCATCTGATAAAGCAACTCGCGCTCCGAACGAGGCTTGCCGAATTCCAGCGGCTCCTTCTGGCGGATGGAAGCCGGCACGGTCTGGTCGATCAGCTCGTCGAGCGTCTTCACCCCCACCACCTTGAGCATTTCCTCCATCTCGGCCGGGCTGGGGCCGATGTGGCGGCGGTTGGCGAAATCGTAAGGCAGATAATCCGTGGGCTTGAATGGCATCGCCGGTTTCCTTGCATTCGGGGGGCAAGCCGCGCCGCCCCCTGCTTTCCTTTGCGTGTCCTCGCCGCGGGCACGGCCGGCATGGCCGGCCTTCGTGCTCAGGCGATGAATTCCCTGTACTCTTCCTCGGTCATGTATTCGTCCACCACCGAGGTGTCCTCGACCTTCATCTTGAAGAACCACCCGTCGCCGGTGGGGTCCTCGTTCACCTTGCCGGGGTCGTCGGCCAGCGCCTCGTTGACCTCGACGATCTCGCCATCGAGCGGAGCAAGAATGTCGGAGGCGGCCTTGACGCTCTCGATCACCACGATCTCGTCGCCCTTGGTGACGGTGGAGTCGGGCTCGGGCAGTTCGACGAAGACGATGTCGCCCAGTTGCTCGGAGGCATGTTCGGTGATCCCGACGACGACGAGCCCGTCCTCGACCCGCAGCCATTCGTGTTCTTCGGTGTATCTCATCTCGGTCTCCCTGTTGCTCAGCGTTTGTAGGTGGAGGGGCGGAATGGCAGCGGCGAAATGGTGGCGGGAAGCCTTTTTCCGCGCACCTCGCCGTGTATCGTGGCGCCTTCGGCGGCGTGTTCGGCGGCCACATAGCCCATGGACATGGGCCGCCCGATGGAAGGACCGAAGGCGCCGGAGGTCACGGTGCCGATGGGCGCGCCGCCCTCTTCCCCGGCAAACAGCACCGTGCCTTCGCGCATCGGCGCCCGCCCTTGGGGCAGGATGCCCACCCGGCGGCGCGGCGCGCCCTCCTCGAGTTCGCGCAGGATGCGCGCCGCCCCCGGGAAGCCGCCCTCGCGCGCACCGCCCCGGCGGCGCACCTTCTGGATCGCCCATTCCAGCGCCGCCTCGACGGGGCTGGTGCTCTCGTCGATGTCATGGCCGTAGAGGCACAGACCGGCCTCCAGACGCAGGCTGTCGCGGGCGCCAAGCCCGATCGGCTCGACCTCCTCCATCGCCAGCAGGGCGCGGACCAGTTCCTCGGCCCTCCCGTTCGGCACCGAAATCTCGAAACCGTCCTCGCCGGTATAACCGGAGCGCGACACCCAGCACTCCTCGCCGAAAAAGCCGAGGTTAACGCTGTCCATGAAACGCATCCCCGCGACATAGGGATTGAGCCGCGCCAGCGCCTCTTCCGCCTTCGGCCCCTGCAGGGCGATCAGCGCGCGATCCTCGATCACCTCGATCTCGCAACTGGCGGAAAGATGGGCGCGCATGTGCGCCACGTCGGCCTGCTTGCAGGCGGCGTTGACCACCAGCAGCAGATGGTCGCCGCGGTTGGCGATCATCAGATCGTCAAGAATGCCGCCCGCCTCGTTGGTGAACATGGCATAGCGCTGGCGGCCCTCCTTCAGCCCCAGCACGGAGACCGGCACAAGCGCCTCGAGCGCCAGCGCCGCATCCTCCAGCCGCCCCGACCTGGCACGCAGCAGAACCTGGCCCATGTGAGACACGTCGAACAGCCCGGCGGCAGCCCGGGTGTGCAGGTGCTCCTTCATCACGCCGAGGCGGTAGTTCACCGGCATTTCGTAGCCTGCGAAGGGCACCATTCTGGCCCCCATTTCGAGGTGCAGGTCATACAGACACGTGCGTTTCAGATCGGCCATGCCGCCCCCCAATCTCTGCCGGCTCTGGAAACATCCGGCACCAAACCGGGCAGGCGGACCTGCCCCCTGATGCCCCCTCTGTCCTTTCGCCTGAGATCGTTATCCCTTCGGCGGGCACCGGTTGGCGCCTCTCTCCAGAGTGTCCTGCCCGCGCAGGTCCCGTGGCCTGAGAGATTCCGGGGCGGTTGCTCCTTCGGCACTGGCATATGCCAGATTCTCCCTGTGCGGACGCGCCAGACGCTATGCCAAATCGGGGGCGCGGGCAAGGGGTTGTGTTCCGTTGCATGCCAACCCAGATCAGGCGGCATGGAAAACCAGTACATCTTCGGCTACGGCTCGCTGGTGAACCGTGGCACCCATGGATACGAGCGCGCCCACAGGGCCCGGCTCAAGGGCTGGCGGCGCGAGTGGCGGCACACCTTGCTGCGCCCGATCGCCTATCTGACAGCGGTGCCGGACCCGGGAGGCGAAATCGACGGGCTGATCCTCGGCGTTCCGCACGCAGAGCCGGCACTGGAAAACCGCGAACGCGCCTATGAG
>JALSGY010000205.1 GCA_026982515.1 Paracoccaceae bacterium | reverse complement strand
GTAGCGGATGGCGGTGACCTTGAGACCGTCCATACCGGTGGTGGTCTTGTCGATGTCCTCGTGGACCACGAAGCAGTCGGCGAAGATGCGCCGGAAGGGCATGGCGAAGGCGCTGGCGGTGTACTGCATTCGCGGGGTGAGGGTGCCGAAGCCGCAGTCCCAGGGATAGGCCCGCCGCTCGGGGTGTTCACGGCCCGGATGGAGCCATTCGTAGGTCAGCAGCCAGGCCACCCCCATCGCCGTCATCACCGCCAGAGCGGCATAGGTGGCGCTTTGGGACGATACCGGCGCCAGCCACAAGAAGCCGCGACTGGCGGTTTCCGGCAGGCCGCTGCCAGTCAACTGCAGGGTCACCCCCTCGAGCAGGCGTACCAGCGGCGTTGGCAGTATGCCCAGCAGCAGGCACAGTCCCGCCAGCCAGCCCATCCCCGCCAGGGCGGATTTGGATTCCAGGGGCCGGGCCCGGTGGGCGTGATGACTTCTCGGCTTGCCCAGGAACACCACCCCGAACACCTTGACGAAACAGGCCGCCGCAAGTCCGCCGGTCAAGGCCAGCATCGCCGCGGTGACCGGCACGAAGCTGCGCAGCACCCCGCTGTCGAGGGCCGAGACCTGCAGCGCCGCCTGATAGGTGAGCCACTCGGAGACGAAACCGTTGAAAGGCGGCAGGGCCGAGATACTGAGGCAGCCGATCAGAAACAACGCCCCGGTGACCGGCATGCGGTGGATCAATCCCCCCAGACGTTCGAGATCGGATTCATGGGTGCGCTGCAGGATCACCCCGGCGCCGAGGAACAGCAGGCTCTTGAAAATGGCATGGTTGAGGGTGTGGTAGAGGGCGGCGATCAGGCCGATGGTTCCCAGGGCGGGCTTGCCGTCGGCGTAGAACAGCAGCGCCAACCCCACCCCCATGAAGATGATGCCGATGTTCTCCACCGAATGATAGGCCAGCAGGCGCTTGAGATTGTGTTGCATCAGGGCGTAGAGCACCCCCAGCACCGCCGAGGCGGCGCCGGCGGACAAGGCCGCCACGCCCCAGCCCCAGTGGAAGTGTTCGGGACCCAGGAGGTCGAAGGTGAAGCGGATGAAGCCGTAGACCGTCACCTTGAGCATCACCCCGCTCATCAAGGCCGAGATGTGGGATGGGGCCACCGGATGGGCTTCCGGCAGCCAGGCGTGCAGGGGCACGATCCCCGCCTTCATGCCGAAACCGCCCAGGGCCATGGCGAAGGCCACCGCCGCCCACAACGGTGTCAGCTGGGCATGGCGCATCTGCTCGAAGGTGAAACCGTCGCCGAAACCGACGAGCACCCCGTAGGCGAGGATGATGAGCAGGGCGCCGATCTCCGCCATCAGCAGATAGATGAAGGCGGCGTGACGGTTGGCGGCGTGTTCGTGGCTGTAGGCCACCAGGAAGTAGCTGGCCACCGACATCAGCTCCCAGGCGATCATGAAGAAGAAGGCGTCGGCGGCCAGCAACACTAGCTGCATGCCGGCGATGAACAGCCCGGTGGCCAGACCCAGCAGCGAAAGCGGATGGGGCCCGTGTTCGTATTCGACCACGTAATGAGGGCCGAACAGGGCGACGGCGATCAGCACCACGCTGATGACACAGAGGAAGAAGCCGCTCAGGGCGTCGAGATGGAGATGCCAGGCCAGCCAAGGCAGCCCCAACGGTAGGGTCAGATCCAGGTCAGCCTGGCCGGCGAGGGCGGTGGCGCCGCCCAGGAGCCCGGCGATGCCGGATAGCCCCAGCAGTCCGAAGGCGGTGTGGCGCAGCAGGCGCGGGTGGCGGTCGGCGCCGAGGCTGACGAAGCCGGCGGCCAGGGCGAAACCGAGTGCCAGCAGGCTGAAGGGCAGGGCGGCCCCGGCACCGGCGACCGTCCAATAACCCAGGGTCAGCAGGAGGCCGCCGACGAGAACCGCGGCGATCTGGGGCCGCCGGCGCAGCCAGCCGAAGCCGGCGGCCAGGGAACCGGTTCCCTGGCGTCGGATTTGATGCCAGGTGGTGGTGACGAGATGGCGGATCATTCTGTTTTGCCCTCCAGTCCCCGTACTTCACATCTGCCCGGATGTTCGTCCACGAAGGCGTTGATGTAGTCGAGCGGCGGCTGGGCGAAACACCAGGCGTCGGACAGATCGAAGACGATCTTCTTGTCCTTGGGCAGTTTTCCCAGCTCCTCGCGCAGTTCGGCATTGAGGCGTTCCATCAGCCGGGCGCCGCCGATCTTCACGGTTACCTGATCGCCTTGTTCCTCGACTTTCAGAAAGGTGTTCCGGAAACGCTCGGCCGCCTGGCGCCGGGCCGCCAGGGGGTGAGGGGAGGCAGCCTCGTGCAGTTCCAAGCCGTGGATCTCGCACCGGCCGCCGCGGCGCTCGTAGTCCTCGCAGAACTCGTGGAGGAACTCCATCACCGTGTGGTCGATGAAATCGGTGTGGGTCAGGTCGAAGACGATCTTCTTTCCCGGCGGCAGTTCAGCCAGGGCGCTTTTGAGGCCGAGAAAGTTGGAGAAGATCGCCACCCCGTCGAGGCGGACGTGATAAGTGTCAGGGTCGGTCTGGTCGATCTGGAAAGAGATCTTGAACAGCTGCTTGAGATCGACCCCCCGCAGCAGGTGCAGGATGATCTTGGCGGCGATGCCGATGGCCACCCCGATGAGCAGGTCGGTGGCGAGGACGGCGACGATGGTGAGAACGAACAGGAATAGTTGTTCCTTGCCGATCTCCCAGGTCTTGTAGAACTCCCGGGGCGAGGCCAGTTTGTAACCGGTGAACACCAAGAGGCCCGCTAGCGAGGCCTTGGGGATTTCGTGGATGATCTGAGGGAACAGGGCCACGAACACCAGCATGAACAGGCCGTGGAAGAAGTTGGACCATTGAGTGCGGGCGCCGAACTGGATGTTGGCGGTGGAGCGGACGATTTCCGAGATCATCGGCAGACCGCCGATGGCGCCCGACACCGAGGTGCCGATGCCGAGAGCGCGCAGATCCTTGTTGAGGTCGGTCTGGCGCTGCCAGGGGTCGAGCTTGTCCACCGCCGCCGCCGACAGCAGAGTCTCCAGACTGGATACTAGGCAGATGCTGATGACTGCGATCCAAAAGGCACCGGTTCCGATCATGGAAAAGTCCGGAAAGGCGAAGCCGTCGAAGAAGTTCTGAGGTACCGGTAGCAGTTCCTTGGGGCCGACCTCGTAGAAGGTGGAGTGCCAGGAATATTTGTGCTGGTGCTCCAGATCGAAGTACAGCCCTAGGCCCAGACCTACCGCCA
>JALSGY010000204.1 GCA_026982515.1 Paracoccaceae bacterium | reverse complement strand
GCCCTCTTGTCAGCGCCGCCCATGCGCCCTATGAACCGCCTTCGAGGGCGCGTAGCTCAGCGGGAGAGCACTACGTTGACATCGTAGGGGTCGCTGGTTCGATCCCAGCCGCGCCCACCACGCAACGCATTGATACAGCAGCGTTTTTCGAGCCGCCGCCGTTCCGGTCCCGTTCCGTATCCGGCAGACAGCGGCAGGAACATGTCGGAAACCGGCACCGAAAGTGGTGCACCAGCGGTGCACGATGTTCCCGTCCCGTTCATCCTCATCCCGTCGACCTCAGCAGGAAAAAGCCGCCGTAGTAGTGATCGCCGTCGAGGTTCTGTCCGATGAGGTTGGCAGGGGTACCCCCGGACATCGGACGCCACCGGAACCATACGCCATTGCAGTCCGCGGTCGAGACCTGGGCGGGTCGGATTCCTGTCTTGGCGGCGCTCTCCACCCCATCGAAGAACACCTTGTAGGCCCCGTCCTGGGCCGTCGGCGCAGTCCCGAGATCGATCAGCACGTCGATACACCGCCAGGCCCCGGGCAACAGGAGCTTCTGGCCCGTGTAGGGGAGGTTGTCGCCGTAGGTGCTGTTCTGCCCGTAGTAGCTGCCCATTCCGCGCAAGTAGTTGGTGGTGTTGTTCTGGTGCGGATGCATCGCGTTGAGGCCAAAACCGTCGGTGCCGTAGGTCGAACCGGAAGGCTTCGCGTAGCCCGAACCGATCCAGCCGCGGCCGCCGCAGAGCGCGAAATACTTGCCCTCGCATCCCCAATAGGCGGTGCTCCAGTAGTGGTACCGGAGCAGCAGATAGCGGTACTGCGTGAGATCGAACGGGACGAACACCGGATCGTAACCGATCGGCTCGATCTGATCGCCCTTCACCAGCCGGTCGCGCACCGCCGGCTTGTTGTCGGGGCTGGCCATGGCGTAGCGCCGCCATGGGTACACGCCGTTCTTCGCCTTGTTCCAGTTGGCATCGATCGCGGCCTGGTCGATCCCGCCCGTGTCGTGCGACCAGAAAGTCTGCCAGGTGCCATAGCCGCTCGGCAGCGGTACTACGCTGTCCTCGGCCCACTGGTTGTTCGGGGTGACCTCGACCTCGAGCTTCGCCGGGCTGCTGCCGTTCACGGTATAGCGCCCGGCGGTATCCGTGCCGGTCATGGACCCGGCCGTATAGCGGATGGTGTTGTCGGGCTGGACGGCGAGCGTGCCGAGAGACCCCTGCTGGGTCACCTGTACCGTCGCCGCACTGTCGGCGCCCTGGAAATGGTCGTTCGCCAGCACGGCGATGTCCAGGTAGGTGGATTTCGGCACGCTCGCCCTGTCGTCGCTGGCATGCAGTACCGCGGTCTTGCGTTTCGCCATCAGGGTGCCGATGTCGGCATCGCTGGGTTGGGTGGAGAACAGCACCAGCCAGCCCATGAGACCGGTGAAGAAATCCGCGCCGGTGTACCAGGCGCCTACGGAGATTGCGCTGGCGCCGGCAGCCCCGTCGGTCACCGACGCGTTCGTCGCGCTCGGCGTCGAACTGTTGTGGTACAGCTTCATCCCCGCCGGGCCCCAAGTGAAGGCCACGGCGGAGACTTTCCCTTTCGTCACCACCCCGTTGGGGGTGGAGATTTCCTGCTTCACGCCGCCTGCATCCCGCAGCGAGGCAGTGATTCCGCCGGCCGCATTGATCTCCAGCAGCCAGCGGCCGGCTGGGGGGCCGGCGGCACGGTTGACGAGCGCCTGCTTCAGCCCGGCGTTCCGCGTCTGGAACACCAGAAAGACGCCTCCACTCGCCGATCGGTGCGCATTGTGATCCGGAATCGAGCCCCGGACATCGGCATTCAGCTCGATCGACCAGCCGTTGGCATCGTCGTTCACCAGCGTCGGCCGCCGGGTGGACGGCACGCCGGTGACCCACTGCCCTCCCTGTCGGCCCGCGAAATCGGTGAAGTCCGTCTGCGAGGCGTCGGACAGCGGCCAGATCCCGGCCGGCGAGAGCGCATTGACGGCGTCGAGGAAGCCGCCACTGCTCGGCGGCGCACCTCCGGCACCGCCGGGCAGGATGATCCCGCGCCGTTTCCAGCCGGCGATGCGCTCGATGACACTCATGCCACCAGCTTCCTCGCCGTGCCGGCGCCACCACTCCCACCAGGATAGGTACCGGTGGCGCTGCCGCCGCTTCCTGCTGCGGCACTGACACTGACCGTGGAGCCGTCCGATCCGGCGACGATGGTCACCGAGCCGCCGCCAGAGCCGCCACCGCCGCCCGCTACCGAAGCGTTGCCGCTGTCGCCGCCGGCTGCGCCGTCTGCCGTGACCGTGCCGGCACCGGCGAGCGCGTTGCAGAAGACGACGAGGACGCCGCCCGTGCCGGCGGAACCGTCCGAGCCGGGGTTACCGGCCGTGCCGCCGGTACCGCCCGGGTTGCCGGCACCGCCTCCACCGCCCGAACCGCCGCCGCCGGTCCAACCGGCACCGTCTCCGCCGGCGCCACCGTTCGCCGCACCTGCCGTTGCCGCGAACGCACCGGTGGAGGATCCACCCCGGCCGCCACCGCCGCCCGTGCCGCCCGAAAAGCTGCTGCCCGCAGCGCCTGCGGCGGCACCTGTTCCGGAACGACCCCCACCACCGCCACCACCTGTGCCACCGTCGGCTCCTGCCGTCCCACCGGCCCCGGCAGCGCCACCCGCACCGCCGGCGGCCGGAATTTCAGGATTGCTGACGCCGCCGCGTATCCCGGTGGCGATCCTGATGGCGCCGGCCGCGATGGTGGAATGCGCGGCCCCCCGCTGCGACATGCTGACTTCGCCGTTGAGGGTGAGTGTGCCCTTGACGTAGAGCACCGTGAACAGCTTGCGGTTCGCCGGTCGAAACACCCGACCGGCGTCGATCGTGAGATCCCCGTCGACCACGCAGAAAGCAGATCTGGTGTCGGCCGTGCCCGTGAACCAGGCGCTCTCGGAGAATGTCGAGACCGTCTGGTTCCCCCGCTTCACGACGTAGTCGTAGCTGCCCAGGGCCACACCATTGATGGTGAGCGTGCCTCCGGCCGCCGGCGTGCTCATGTTCGGCGCCGAGAGCATCTTCTGTGCGGCGACCTCGAGATCGGCGGCGGCCAGATCGCCGCCGGCAAAGCCGCCGAGGATGCCGGTGAGATGCATGGGCCAGCTCATCGCCTCACACCGTCGGCATCTGTGTGAGCGGCACCGGATCGCTCCGGTAGACCGTGTTCCCCACAACGTGCACGCTGATGGCCTCGCCGGCCGCCAGTGCCGTCCCCGCGCCGATCCCGG
>JALSGY010000203.1 GCA_026982515.1 Paracoccaceae bacterium | reverse complement strand
TCATCGCCGACATGCATGCCGAATACGACGAGATGCTGCGCGCGCTGGGGGCCAGCCGCCTCCAGATCCTGTGCACCATCGGGTGGGAGGCGCGCAACGCGCTGCTGACGGTGGCGCTGGCCGGGCTGGGACGGGCACTTTCGGAGGTGGGGGCGGTGATGATCGTGGGCGGCAACATCAACCACGTCACCCGGGTGATGACCACCGCGGTGGCGCTGGAAACCTCCAGGGGCAACCTCGGGCTGGCGCTGGCGCTGGGGCTGATCCTGCTGGTGCTCTCGCTTATGGTGAACACCGCCGTTGCACTGTTGCGCAACGAGGGGCGCGAGGTGGCCCATGCCTGAGCGCCGCGTCCTGCCCCTGCACCCGCCGGTGCATCCCCATCCGCTGGGGGCGCTGTTGAGGGTGCGCGGGCTTACCTACCGGCGCGGCGGCAACACCCTTCTGGACGGGCTGAGCTTCGAGCTGCCCGCCACCGGGATCACCGCCCTGCTCGGCCCCAACGGTGCGGGAAAAAGCCTGCTGATGCGCGCCCTCGCCGGACTGCTGACGCCTGACGAGGGTGAGGTGACGCTGCACCCCGACATCCGCGGCGCGGTCGCGCTGGTATTCCAGAGCCCGGTGCTCCTGCGCCGCTCGGTGCGGGGCAACCTGATGCACGCCCTGGCCATCGCCGGGGTGGCGCGGCGCATGCGCTCGGGGCGGCTGGCCGAATTGCTGGTGATGGCCGATCTGACCCGCTGCGCCGAGCGCCCGGCCCGCGCGCTCTCGGGTGGCGAGCAGCAGCGGCTGGCCATCGTGCGGGCACTGGCCCGCCAGCCGCGGCTGCTGCTGCTTGACGAGCCCACCGCCAGCCTCGATCCCCGCTCCACCGCCGCCATCGAGGCCCTGACCCGCAAGGTGGTGGCCGCCGGCTGCAAGGTGGTTTTCGTCACCCACGACTGGGCCCAGGCCGAGCGCCTGGCCGACGAGGTGATCTTCCTGCACCGCGGCCGCATCACCGAAATGACGCCGGCCCGGAGTTTCTTCCGCGCCCCCGCCTCCGAGGCTGCGCGCGCCTACAGGAACGGAAGGCTGTTGCTATGATTGATCGAACCCTGGCCCGGCGCCTGTATCTGGCCTTGCTGACGGCGCTTTTCCTGCCCCTGACCGCCCTTGCCGGCGAGGGGCCGTTCATCATCCTGCAATCCACGACTTCAACCCAGAATTCAGGACTTTACGAGGCGATCCTGCCACGATTTACCGAGGCCACCGGCATCGAGGTGCGGGTGGTGGCCGTGGGTACCGGCCAGGCGCTGCGCAACGCCCGCAACTGCGACGGCGACGTGGTGATCGTCCATGCCAGGGCGGCGGAAGAGGAATTCGTGGCAGCCGGCTACGGGCTGGAACGGCGGGATCTGATGTACAACGATTTCGTCATCGTCGGCCCGGGGGACGATCCGGCCGGTGTGGCCGGGGCCGGCTCGGCGGCCGAGGCGCTGCGCGCGATTGCCCGCGCCCGCGCCCCCTTTGCCTCGCGCGGCGACGACAGCGGCACCCACAAGAAGGAAATGGCCCTGTGGGCGGCGGCAGGGCTCGACCCGCTGGCGGCCAGCGGCACCTGGTACCGCGAGACGGGCTCGGGCATGGGCGCCACGCTCAACACCGCGGTGGGGATGGGCGCCTATGCGCTCAGCGACCGGGCGACATGGATCGCCTTCGCCAACAAGGACGATTTCCGCATCCTTTTCGAGGGCGATCCGGCGCTGTTCAATCAGTACGGAATCATCATGGTGAACCCCGCCAACTGCCCCGACGTGAAGGCCGGTCCCGCGCAGCGCTTCATCGACTGGATGCTTTCGCCGGAGGGTCAGCGGGCCATCGCCGCCTACCGGATGGGCGGCCAGCAGCTGTTCCACCCCAACGCGGAGGGGGGCTGAGCCAGGGCCCCCTACTCGTCCAGCCGCACGTCCTCGCTTGTCCGCACATCGGCGCTGGAAAAGGGCAGCGACCGCAGGATCAGATTGCCGCCCACGGCCACCGCGGCCAGCACGATCAGGCTTGTCACGAATGCGCGCATCCTTGCTCGTCCTTTCGTTACCCGCTCATTCGGCCGGCCGGGCCGGCGGTGAGTCTTCGGCCGCATTCGTGGCCTTTTCCTGCTCCTCGGCCCAGATGCTGTGATGCTCGCGCGCCCAGTTCCGGTCCACCTTGCCGCGGCCCATGGCGCTGAAGGCACCTTCCATGCCGATGGTGCCGATATAGACATGCGCGAAGATCACCCCGATCATCACCATGGCGATGATGCTGTGCCACAGCTGCGCCAGCTGCATGTCCTCGACCGGCAACAGCCCCTCCGGCAGGCCCGGATCGGCACCCACCAGCCCGCCCGCGGCGTTGAGGAAGGCATAGATGCGATCGAAGATCGGCAGCTGGTAGGGAAACAGCAGCGACAGCCCGGTCAGCGCCACCGACGTACCCAGGAGCGTCACCAGCCAGAAGACGATCTTCTGGCCGGCGTTGAACTTGCGTGCCGGCACGTGCACCCCCCTGGAGAACATCCCTCCCCCCTTCAACAGCCAGGTGATGTCCCCGCGGGAGGGCAGATTCCAGGCAACCCATTGCACGAAGACCATCACCAGCCCGAGGATGAAGGCCCAGGCCACGTTGTTGTGCACCTGCTTGGTGAGCGCGGTCACGGTGGCATAGCTGTCGCGGCCGATCAGCTCGATCAGCGCCAGCCGCCCGTAGAGCGACCACAGCCCCGTCAGCCCCAGCAGGATGAAGGAGCTGGCCAGCAGCCAGTGGCTGATCCGCTCCATTTCCGTGAAGCGCGGGATCTCGACGCCGGAAAAGCCGGTTTCCAGCCGCACCCGGCCGCGCAGCAGGAAGAACAGCGCCAGAAACAGGATCACCCCGCCCAGCCCGATCGCCCCGTTCCTGGCCACGGTGGTGCGCTCTTCAAGCCAGCGCATGCCGGCGTCCTGGATCAGAACCCCCTCGACCGGCCCGCGGGCCGAAACCGTGGGGTCGATCTCGTTGAAGCGGATGCGCCGCCACAGGTCCGGGTCGGAGGCCCCGCCCAGAATGCCCAGCTGCTCGCGCGCCGCCTCCGGGGTCAGGTCGCTCCCGAGGAACTGACGACGGATGTCGTTGGAAACCTCCTCGCCGCGCTGGCGGGCGAGGATGTCTTCCAGGGTCTGCGAGGGCGAGGCATCAAGCGGCAGGGGCCGGGCACGCTCGTCCCCTCCCTGCGCCCGCAGCGCCCCCGTGCCCGCCACCGACAGCGCCAGCATCAGCGCC
>JALSGY010000202.1 GCA_026982515.1 Paracoccaceae bacterium | reverse complement strand
CACTCCCGCCTGCGTGAACGCGGCGGTGAAGGCTGCGCGCCCTTGGGCGGCGGTGCCGCGCGCCCGCGCCGAAGCGCTGCGCCGCGCCTCCGAACTCTACGAGGAACACGCCGCCGAAATTTTCGCCCTGCTGGCGCGAGAGGCCGGCAAGACGGTGGCCGATGCGGTAGCCGAGCTGCGCGAGGCGGTGGATTTCCTGCGCTACTACGCCGCCGAGGCCGAGCGCCTGGGCGAGGCGCCTGCGCGTGGTACCATCGCCTGCATCTCGCCGTGGAACTTCCCGCTGGCCATCTTCACCGGCCAGATCGCCGCGGCGCTGGCCGCCGGCAACGCGGTGCTGGCCAAGCCGGCCGAGGCCACGCCGCTGGTGGCCGCCCGGGCGGTGCAGCTGCTGCACGAGGCCGGGGTGCCGCGCGCCGCGCTGCAGCTTCTGCCCGGCGACGGCCCGGTGGTGGGGGCGGCGCTGGCCTCGGCGCCGCAGGTGGCCGGGGTGTGCTTCACCGGCTCCACCGCCACCGCCCGGCGGATCGAGCGCGCCATGGCCGAGCACCTCGCCCCCGAGGCGCTGCTGATCGCCGAGACCGGCGGCATCAACGCCATGGTGGTCGACAGCACCGCCCTGCCCGAGCAGGCGGTGCGCGACATCGTCACCTCGGCCTTCCGCTCTGCCGGGCAGCGCTGCTCGGCGCTCAGGGTGCTCTATCTGCAGGAGGATGTGGCCGAGGAGGTGCTGACGATGCTGCTGGGCGCCATGGACGAGCTGCGCCTGGGCGACCCGTGGGAACATGCCACCGACGTGGGGCCGATCATCTCGGCCGGGGCCGCCCGCGAGATCGGCGCCCATGTCGAAAGGGCCCGCGCCGAGGGCCGGCTGATCAGGCAGCTGGCGGCCCCGCAGGGCGGCCATTTCATCGGCCCGGCGGTGATCGAGGTGCGCGGCATCGAGGAGGTCGAGCGCGAGATCTTCGGCCCGGTGCTGCATGTGGCCACCTACCGGGCGGCCGATCTGGAGGCGGTGATCGCGGCGATCAACGCCCGCGGCTTCGGGCTGACCTTCGGGATGCACTCGCGTATCGACGACCGGGTGGAGCAGGTGGCCTTGGGCATCCGGGCCGGCAACATCTATGTCAACCGCAACCAGATCGGCGCGGTGGTGGGCGTTCAACCCTTCGGCGGCGAGGGGCTTTCGGGCACCGGCCCCAAGGCCGGCGGGCCCCATTACGTGCCGCGTTTCTACCGCCCGCAGGTGGCCGGGGGCACGCAGGCCTCGGGGGCGCCCGCCGATCCGGCCGCAGTTCAGGCGCTGATCGAGGCCGCCGGCCCGCCCGCTGGGGCGCCTCTGGCCGAAACCGGGATGCCCGGCCCCACCGGCGAGTCCAACCGCCTGTCGCTTTATCCGCGCGGGGTGGTGCTGTGCCTGGGCGCCAGCGCCGAAGATGCCGCCCGCCAGGCCGAGATTGCCCGCCGTTCGGGATGCCCGGCGGTGAGGGTGGCCCCCGGCGCGCACGGCGAGCTGGCGCTCGACGGCGTGCTGGCGCGCGAGGCGCTGACGGGGCTGCACGGTTTCGCCGCCGTGGCGCTGTGGAGCGACGAGGACGATCTGCGCGCTGCCCGCCGGGCGCTGGCCGCCCGCGAGGGGCCGATCGTGCCCTTGCTGTGCGAGGCGGATTTCTCGGCCCGCTGCCTGCTGGAGCGCCACCTGTGCATCGACACCACCGCCGCCGGCGGCAACGCCACCCTCCTGGCGCAGGTGTCCTGAAATCTCCCGCGGGGGGGCGGGGGAGGGCTTTCGCATCGTGCGGGGCGCACGTGGCAGCGGCCCCGGGCACGCGCCCTGGCGCTCAGCTTTCGGTGGCGAACTGCAGCCTGTAGAGCCCGGCATAGATGCCGTCACGGGCGAGCAGCTCCTCATGGGTGCCCTCGTCCACCACCCGGCCGGCATCCATCACCACGATCTTGTCCGCCTTGCGCACCGTGGACAGCCGGTGGGCGATGACCAGCGTGGTGCGTCCTTCCGACAGCCGCTCCAGCGCCTCCTGGACGATGGCCTCCGAGCGTGCGTCCAGCGCCGAGGTGGCCTCGTCGAGCAGCAGGATCGGGGCATCGCGCAGCAGCGCCCGGGCAATTGCCACACGCTGGCGCTGCCCCCCCGACAGGCCCGAGCCGCGCGGCCCCGCCGGGGTGTCGAGACCCAGCGGCAGCCGCGAGACGAAATCTTTCACATGGGCCGCACCCAGCGCGGTGCCGAGTTCCTCCTCGCCTGCGCCGGTGCCCAGCAGGATATTGTCGCGGATCGTCTCGTCGAACAGCTGGGTGTCCTGACTGACCACCGAAAACAGCGCGCGCAGCTCCTCCAGCGCCATCTCGCGCACTTCGGTGCCGCCGATGCTCACCCGCCCCGATTGCGGATCCACCAGCCGGGTGAGGATGTTGAACACCGTGCTCTTGCCCGCCCCCGAGGGGCCCACGAGCGCCGTCGTCCTGCCGGCCTCGGCCCGGAAGGAGGCACCGCGCAGCACCGGCTGGTCGCCATAGGCGAAATGCACGTCGTCGAACTCCAGATCCGCCTCCCGGGCGGGCACGGCCAGGGGCCTGGGCCGGGCCGGCGAGGTGATCGAGGGCCTTTGCTGGAAGACGGTATACAGCCGCTCGAGGCTGACCAGCGCCGTCTGCCAGGCCCCCGAGATCTGCCCCAGCCGGCGCAGCGGCTCGAACACCAGGGCGATGGCGGCGAAGAAGGACATGAACTCGCCCAGGGTCTTTTCACCGTCGATGATCTGCAGCCCGCCATAGGCCAGCACCCCGAAGAAGCCGATGGCGGCGATGATGTCCATCATCGCCGGAATTCCGGCCTGGGCGGCGGTGGTGCGCACCTCGGCGCGCACGTAGCTCTCCACCTCACGGTCGAAGCGCTCGGCCTCGTATTCGTCGGTGGCGTTGAGCTTGATGGTGTTGATCCCGTGGAAGATCTCGTCAAGCCGGGTGGCGATGCGCGCCGCCGCCTCGCGGGCGTTGCGCGAGGCCTTGCGCACCAGCTTCTGCAGCAGGCGGATCGGCAGGTAGAGCACCGGCGCCCCGGCGATGGCGATCAGTGTCCAGACCACATCCACCGACAGCGCCACCCCCAGCAGACTGACCAGCGCCACCAGATCGCGGCCCACTGCCGAGAAGGTGTTGGAGAGGATCCCGGCGGCCGCGGTGGTGTCGCCGCGCACCCGCTCGATCAGCTTGCCGGGCGAGTTGGCCTGGAAGAAGCCGCTGTCGAGCCTGAGCATGTGATGCACCAGGTCGCGCTGCAGCAGGGCCGAGACCCGCCGCGCCACCACCGT
>JALSGY010000201.1 GCA_026982515.1 Paracoccaceae bacterium | reverse complement strand
GAGAGGCAAAGGGCGTGGGCTTTGCCGAGGCCCCGCGGGGCGCACTTGGTCACTGGATCATCATTCGCGACCAGAAGATCGAGAACTATCAGTGCGTGGTGCCGACCACCTGGAACGGCTCGCCCCGGGACAAGCAGGGCAATATCGGCGCCTTCGAGGCCTCCCTGATGAATACCAAGGTGGCGCGCAAGGACGAACCGGTGGAAATCCTTCGCACTCTGCACAGTTTCGATCCCTGCCTGGCCTGTTCCACCCACGTGATGAGTGAAGAGGGCGAGGAGCTGGCCGACGTGCAGGTGCGTTGACACAATCCAACCGAAGGGAGAGGAAAGACATGTTCGGATCGATCAGAACCGCCACCCTGACAAACGGCCCTGTTCCTGTCGCTGGCCAGCCCCACCCTGTGGGCACACCCCGGCGAGCATGGCGAGACCGCGCTGATGGCTGCCGTCGTGCATTTTCTTCTGGAGCACGGCTATCTTGCTTTGGACGTGCTCGGTGCGGTCGGGCTCGTCCATTTGCTGCGTTCGCGCTGGCTCTGACTCGAAACGACCGCCGGTGACAGGAGAAAGCCCATGTCCATGATGACGACCGAAGTGAAACAGACGGCCATTTACGTCTATGAGGCGCCGGTGCGTCTTTGGCACTGGGTCAATGCCCTGTCCATCACGGTGATGGCCATCACGGGCTACTTCATCGCCAATCCGCTGCCCACCGTTCCCGGCGAGGCGAGCGAGCATTTCGTCATGGGATACATGCGTTTTGCCCATTTCGCCGCGGCCTACATCTTTACCGTGGGCTTTCTGGGACGGGTGTACTGGGCATTCGTGGGCAACGAGCATGCCAGGGAGCTGTTTCTCGTGCCCTGTTTCCGCGGCGAGTTCTGGAAGGATCTGTGGCATGAGCTTCGCTGGTACGCCTTTCTGGAAAAGGAACCGAATAAGTACGAAGGGCACAATCCCTTGGCCCGGCTGTTCATGT
Source organism: Paracoccaceae bacterium (assembly GCA_026982515.1). Classification (GTDB taxonomy): domain Bacteria; phylum Pseudomonadota; class Alphaproteobacteria; order Rhodobacterales; family Rhodobacteraceae; genus S012-89. The sequence goes on along the minus strand of JALSGY010000201.1, from coordinate 2,354 downwards.
TTGTGGTCATGGTACTGGGGGGGATTGCCATGATCGTGACCGGCTTTGCCCTGTATGCCGAACAGGCGCTGGCCGGGAGTTGGCAGGACACACTGTTCGGCTGGGTCATTCCCCTGGTGGGACAGAGCCAGGACGTACGCATGTGGCATCACTGGGGGCTGTGGGTCTTCGTGTTGTTCGTCATGTTCCATGTCTATGTGGCCGTGCGCGAAGATATTCTGTCACGTCAGAGCATCATCAGTACCATGGTCAGCGGCTGGCGGATATTCAAGGATGATCGCCCCTGAAAACACACACTCTTTCCCTGCAAGCACGCCGGCAGGATGCCGGCTTTTTTTGTTCATTTATGCCCAATGAGTGAAAGGCGTTTGAAGAGCAGCCGTAGCCATCACCGGTCAGAGTGGGCCGGATAGGACCATCCATTCTGGAAGGGAATGCGGAAGCAAAGCAGACGGGTGTTCCGGTGCAGGATATCCAGGGCAGAAACAGGATGGATGGAAACATTTCGTTTTATGTCCATACTGGAAAGAGGGTGTACATGATTCTCGGGGCAAATCATTTTCTCTGTCGAATAATGCATAAATATCAAAAGGTTGAGAAATTCGCCTTGCTGGCACGTCCGTTGCCCCAGTACGTCTCCGATAGCGACAGGGAAGGAACGAGTACATGACCCGGATACTGTCAACCGGCACACCCCGAGTACTGATCCTGGGGATCGGCAATCTGCTTTGGGCCGACGAAGGTTTCGGCGTGCGTGCCATTCAGTATCTGGAAAGGCACTACCGTTTTCCCGACCAGGTTCGGATCCTCGATGGGGGAACCCAGGGGATCTATCTGGTTCAGGAAGTGCGCGAAGCCGAGGTGCTGGTGGTGCTGGATGCGGTGGATTACGGTCTGCCGCCGGGCACCCTCAAGCGGGTGGAAGGCGAAGACGTACCGAAGTTTCTGGGGGTGCGCAAGATCAGTCTCCATCAGACCGGGTTCCAGGAAGTGCTGGCGATGGCGGCCATGCTCGGCGACTATCCCGACCACCTGCTGCTGGTCGGCGTGCAGCCGGTGGAACTGGAGGACTACGGTGGCAGTCTGCGGCCGGAAGTGAAGGCGCAGATTCCGGCGGCCATCGACGAAGTCCTTGCATGGTTGTCGCGGTTCGGTATTCAGGCCGAAAGGCGGGAGGAGCCGCTGGCGCCGGCAACGGTCGATGCCCTGAGTGACATGCGGCGTTACGAAGCCGAGCGGCCACCGGAGGAGGTGGCTTGCCGCAAGGGGGATCCGCGGGTGCTGCTGGCCGCTGGCGGCCGCCTGCGCTATCGCGAACCGGACCGTGCTGGCCTGAGCGTGAGACTCGATCAGCATCTCGACGCCTACCGGTCGGAGACGGACTGACGCATGTGTATCGGTATTCCCCTGCAGGTCGTGGAAACGGGCGAGGGTTATGCCCTGTGCCGCGACGGTGACCGTCTGCGGCGTATCGATACCCTGCTGGTGGGCCGGCCCGAGCCAGGCGCATGGCTGCTCACCTTCCTCGATACCGCCCGGGAGATCCTCAGCGAGGAGCAGGCCCGGCAGATCCGCGATGCCCTCGAAGCGGTGACTCTGGCCATGCAGGGGCAGGGCGACATCGATCACCTGTTCGCCGATCTCGTGGATCGCGAACCCCGACTGCCCGAATTTGCGCGTGCTGCCGCCGCGCCCGACGACAAGGGAGACTGAAACATGCCTTCGATCCTGATCGAAAAGATGCTGGAACGGCACGGTTATCCGGTGGTGGATACCGAGAACCTCGATGATTTTCTCTCCCGTCACGAGGAGGTGGTGCTGTTTTTCGCCGAGAACCCGAAACAGTTTCCGGAAAGCGACGACGTGGCAATGATCCTCCCCGAGCTGGTCAAGGCCTTCGATGGCCGCTTCCAGCCGGCGCTGGTCAGCCGCGAATCGGAGCACGCGCTGCAACAGCGTTACGGGTTCCGTACCTGGCCCTCGCTGGTGTTTCTGCGCGGGGAGAAGTTCCTGGGGGTGATCTCCCAGGTGCAGAACTGGGACGACTATCTGCGCATGATCCGCGAGATTCTCGAGCCGACGGCGGGCGCGCCCCGACCCGTCGGCATTCCCGTGGTGAGCGAACCGGCCACGGCGGGCTGATATCGGCCCATTTCCAAGGAGACACTGCCATGCCCGATATTCCCATTCCGATAGTCACCGGTCCCGGCAGTCAGCCCGCCGAGGCCGACGGGGCCGAGCTGGATATCCTGCAACTGCCACAGGGCATGAACACCTACAGCCCACCGCCATTGCCCGAGCCCGAGGAAGTGGCCGATCGCCGCGCCGCCCTGGCACTGTTGAAGCAGCTTCAC
>JALSGY010000200.1 GCA_026982515.1 Paracoccaceae bacterium | reverse complement strand
GCATCTGGGACATGTGTTTCCCGACGGCCCGGCGCCCACCGGGCTGCGCTACTGCATCAACGGGGTGGCGCTGGAGTTCGTGCCCACGCAGAGTGGCGAGAGCGGCTGAGGCCCCGGCCCGGCTGCACCGGGGCCCGGCTCAGAACAGCCGTCCTCCGATCGCACGACCGATGTCCGCCAGCATCTGGCGCAACAGCGGCGCATCGTTGACGGCGCTGGGGGTGATCCGGCGCGAAAGCACGATGACGCGGCCGTCCTCGAGACCGAAACGCTCGATATTCGCCACCTTGCCGGCCGCGTTGAAGCGGATCACCAGCACCTCGCGCTCCACCTCCTGCGGGGCCTGCCAGGCGAACTGGCGGAAGCGGCTTTGCACGTAATACCAGTTGTCCTCGCTCACCAGACCGGTGGTCGAGGGCCGGCCGATGGCCTCGGCCACGGATTCGCGGGTATCCTGGCCGACGGTGATCGCGGCCAGTTCTTCCTCGGTGGGTGCATAGCCATGGGTGCGGAAACTGGCGGCGCAGGCAGACAGTGCCATCAGCAGGCCGGCCAGCAATACCAGTCTGACCTTACCCCTCACCTTGCGCATATCGCCCCCTTGCCATGCCGCCTTGTGCCTCTTATCCGGCTTACAGAAGGAACGTCTCCGGTTCAAGGACAAGCGCCATGACATCTTCTCGAAAGGGCCCGGCCTGGGCGCACCCGCTGCGGGTGTCCGATCTGCGTGCCGGCCGGGGCCATGCCTTCGATCTGCGCCCCTCCCCCGAGGCGGTGGCGGCGATCCGCGACGAGCTGGGCCTGAGCGGGCTGCGCAAGCTGCGCTTTCACGGGGTGCTGGAGCCGGCGGGCCGGCGCGACTGGCGGCTGCGGGCCACGCTCGGGGCCACCGTGGTGCAGCCCTGCGTGGTGACGCTTGCCCCGGTGACTACCCGCATCGACGAGCCGGTGGAGCGGCTGTTTCTGACCGAGATGGCGCAACCCGAACCCGGCACCGAAGTGGAGATGCCCGAAGACGACCGCGCCGAGCCGCTGGGCGCCGAGATCGACCTGGGCGCGGTGATGCTCGAGGCGCTGGCGCTGGCCCTGCCCGAGTGGCCTCGCGCCGAAGGTGCGGAACTGACGGAAAAGGCCTTCACCGAGCCCGGCAAGACGCCCATGAGCGACGAGGAAGCGCGCCCCTTCGCGGGGCTGCGGACGCTGCGCGACAAGCTGGGCGACAAGCAGGAGTGAGGAGACAAAAACCCCTTGCGCCGCGACAAAATCGCAGTATGTTCCCGGCCTCGTTTGCAAGATGGGTTGGACACGGGCGCCGGAAGCGCGTAAGACGCCGTGAAGACCTGACAACATGGGGCGCGCTGCCCCCGAAAACCCGAGGTTGAGACATGGCTGTCCCTCAGAACAAGATCACCCGCTCCAAGCGGAACATGCGCCGCGCCCACGATGCTCTGGTGGCGGCGAACCCGGCGGAATGCACCAACTGCGGCGAACTCAAGCGCCCGCATCACGTCTGCCCCTCCTGCGGCCATTACGATGACCGCGAGGTGGTGGCGATCGCCGACGAGATCGATCTCGACGACGAGGACGCGGCGTAAGCCCCGCCCTCCGGCACTCCGGGCATGACGGCAAGCAACGATCACGGGGCCAGGGGTGCGAGACGCACCATCATTTCGGTTGACGCCATGGGCGGCGATCGGGGGCCGGCGGCGGTTGTCGCCGGGATGGCCCAGTCTGCCGCCCTCAACCCGCAGATCGGGTTTCTCGTGCATGGCCCCAAGGACGAGCTGGCCCCCCTGATCGCACGCCGCCGCGGGCTGGCGGAGCGCTGCGAGATTCGCCATGCCGACGGCGTGGTGAGCATGGGCGACAAGCCCTCTCACGTGATGCGCAACGGCAAGGGCACCTCGATGTGGGCCGCCATCGAGGCGGTGCGCAACGGCGAGGCGGCAGCAGCGGTTTCGTGTGGCAATACCGGGGCGCTGATGGCGGTTTCCATGCTGCGGCTTCGCAAGCTGCCCGGGGTCAACCGCCCGGCCATCGCCTGCCTGTGGCCCTCGCGCAACCCCGGCGGGTTCAACATCATGCTCGACGTGGGGGCCGACATCCGCGCCGAGGCGGGAGACCTGCTGCAATATGCGCTGATGGGCGCATCCTACGCGCGCAACGGCATGGGGCTGGTGCGCCCGCGGGTGGGGCTGCTCAATGTCGGCACCGAAGAGCACAAGGGCCGGAGCGAACTGAAATCCGCCCATGAGCTGATCGCCGCCCATACCGAAACCGGAAATTTCGATTACACCGGTTTCGTCGAAGGCAGCGACATCCCCTCGGCGCGGGTGGACGTGATCGTTACCGACGGTTTCACCGGCAACGTGGCGCTCAAGACCGGCGAGGGCACCGCCACGCTGATCGGCGAGTTGCTGACCCAGGCCTTCAAGGCCACGCCGCTGTCGCGCATTGCCGCGCTTCTGGCCATGACGTCGCTGCGCCGGCTCAACCGGCGAATCGATCCGCGGCGGGTGAACGGCGGGGTGTTCCTGGGGCTCAACGGCACGGTGGTGAAATCGCACGGCTCGGCCGATGCCACCGGGGTTTCGGCGGCCATCGGGCTGGCCTTCCGGCTGGGACGGTCGGGTTTCTCCCAAAGGCTCGCGGCGCGGGTTGCATCGGCCGCCCCGCCAAGCGAAGATGCCGCCGTGGCGGGTGACGGCAACGACGACGGCGAAAACCATAACGGTACGGGCAAATGACGGTGCGAGCAGTGGTGCGGGGGGTCGGGCACTACCTTCCCGAGAGGGTGGTTCCGAACGCGGAATTCGAAAAGACGCTGGACACCAGCGACGAGTGGATCCGCGCCCGCACCGGCATCGAGCGGCGCCATTTCGCCGCCCCCGGAGAGACCACCTCGCAGATGGCGGAGAAGGCGGCGCGACGGGCGCTTGAGGACGCGGGGCTGGAACCCGGCGACATCGACGGCATCGTGCTGGCCACATCAACCCCCGATCTGACCTTCCCCTCCGCCGCCACCATGGTGCAGGCCGCGCTGGACATGCAGCGGGGCTTCGCCTTCGACGTGCAGGCGGTCTGCGCGGGCTTCATCTATGCGCTGGCCACCGCCAACGCACACATCCTGTGCGGGCAGGCCGAACGGCTCCTGGTGATCGGCGCCGAGACGTTTTCACGCATCCTCGACTGGGAGGACCGCTCCACCTGCGTGCTGTTCGGCGATGGCGCCGGGGCGCTGGTGCTGGAGGCCGCCGAGGGCGAGGGCACGCCCGCCGACCGCGGCATCCTGTCAGTCGATCTCAACTCGGACGGGCGCTTTCGCGACATGCTCTATG
>JALSGY010000199.1 GCA_026982515.1 Paracoccaceae bacterium | reverse complement strand
TCGCCCACGCCGCCGATCAGCGCCTCGGCCTGCAGACGGTGGGTGCCGGCATGGGCCGGGCCGGTTTCGGTGAAGGCGAGGGTGGAGACGTCTTCCAGATGCTCCAGCGCGCGGCGCATATGGAGGCGAATCGCCACGCCTTCGCGGCGCGCCGGAGGGTTCTTGCGGCAGGTGCCGGGGTAGACCACCCCGTCGGGGCCGAGCACCGGCGCCCCTTCCTGCGGGGCCGCAAGGGCAGCACGGATATCGGCGCGAGAACAGGCGCACGGGTAGGTTAGGCCGAGCGCCTCCAGCCGGGCCAGCGCCTGCGCATAGGCCGCGCCGCGGGCCGATTGCCGCATCACCGGCTCCGACCAGGCAAGGCCGAGCCACGAGAGATCCTCGAAGATCAGCGCCTCCCATCGGGGGCGGGTGCGGCTGCGGTCGATGTCCTCGAGACGCAACAGGAAGGCCCCGTTCGCGGCGCGCGCCATGTCATGGGCCAGCATCGCCGAATAGGCGTGGCCAAGGTGCAGCGGTCCGGTGGGCGAGGGAGCGAAGCGGGTGCGCATGGGGGCAGTTAGATGCCGGTTTCGGGAAAGAGGCAAGCGGGGGATCCGCCGGGCGGGGCCGGGAAGGCCTGGGGGCAGGCTGCCCCCCTTTGCCCTGCGGGCAAATTCCCCCCGCGAGTATTTTTCGACAGAAGAAGGAGGATCAGGGCGGTGATGCCTCCTGCAGCCAGCCTGTCCAGGCGGCCTTTGCGCGGTCGGTATAGGCCTTGTAGCGCTCGCGCCGGCCGCGGCGGCCGCCCCGGAGCCCCTCGACGGGGGGGAAGAGGCCGAAATTGACGTTCATCGGCTGGAAGGTTTTCGCATCGGCCCCGCCGGTGATATGGGTGACCAGCGCCCCGGTGGCGGTGACGGGCGGCGGCGGGGGCAGGGTGCGCCCGGCAAGCTCGGCCGCGGCCAGACGCCCGGCCAGCAGCCCCATGGCGGCGCTTTCCACGTAGCCCTCGACGCCGGAGATCTGCCCGGCGAAGCGGATGTTGGGCCGCGCGCGCAGGCGCAGCCGCTCGTCGAGCAGGCGGGGGGCGTTGATGAAACTGTTGCGGTGGATCCCGCCGAGGCGCGCGAACCGGGCCTCCCGGAGGCCGGGAATCATCCGGAAAACATCTGTTTGCGCGCCGTATTTCATCTTGGTCTGGAAGCCCACCATGTTGTAGAGCGTGCCCAGCGCGTTGTCCTGCCTGAGCTGCACCACCGCCCAGGGCTTTTCGTCCGGCTTGTGGGGGTTGGTGAGGCCCACCGGCTTCATCGGGCCGTGGCGCAGGGTTTCGCGGCCGCGCTCGGCCATCACCTCGATCGGCAGGCAGCCGTCGAAATAGGGGGCGTCCTCGCCTTCGTGGAACTCAGTCTTTTCGGCACCCAGAAGGGCATCGATGAAGGCCTCGTATTCCTCGCGGGTCAGCGGGCAGTTGATGTAGGCCTTGCGCTCTTCTTCCGTCTCGCCCTTGTCGTAGCGCGACTGGCGCCAGGCCACCGACATGTCGATGCTGTCGGCGTAGACGATGGGGGCAATGGCATCGAAGAAGGCAAGGCTGTCCTGGCCGGTCTCGGCCTGGATGGCCCGGGCCAGGGCGCCCGATGTCAGCGGGCCGGTTGCGATGATCCAGCTGCCCTCCTCTGGCAGGTCGGTGATCTCGGCGGTTTCGATGCGCACATTGGGCAGGGCGCGCAGCCGCTCCGTGACGCCCTGCGAGAAGGCCTCGCGGTCCACCGCCAGGGCGCCGCCGGCGGGCAGCGCGTGGGCATCGGCCATTTCCATGATCAGGCTGCCGGCGGCGCGCATTTCCCAGTGCAGAAGGCCGACGGCATTGTGTTCGCTGTCGTCGGAGCGAAAGGAGTTGGAGCAGACCATCTCGGCGAGATTGCCGGTCTTGTGGGCGAATGTGCCTACCTTGGGGCGCATCTCGTGGATGACCACCTGAAGACCCGCGCGGGCGGCTTGCCAAGCGGCTTCCGATCCGGCCATGCCGCCGCCGACGATGTGAAGGGTTTTGTGCTCCATGCCGGTCATCTAGGCCATGGGGCGGCGAAAGCAAAGGGGCCGCGGTGCGGCCCCTTTGGTGGCGTGAGTGGTGAGCGGGCAGATCAGCCGGTGGGGGCGGGCTGATCCTCGTTGCGGAAGATGTTTTCGCTGATCTCTTCGGCGGGAGAGGTGGGGCGGAGGCTGGGCAGGCGGCCACGGGCCACGGCCTCGGGACGCGAGGCCGAGACGCGCCGCGGCAGGACGGGATCGCCCGGCTTGATGCGGCGCACCCTGGGGGTGCGGCGCAGGATGGCGCTGTGGCGTTGCGTCCGGGGGCTGCCGTTATAGGTCATCATCAGGGCGCCGACCAGCGCCAGGTCGCGCCAGAAATCCCCGACTTCCAGAGGGCCTTGCGGGCCGAAGTTGATGATATAGCTCGACCAGAACAGGACCAGCCCCAGCAGCAGGGCGGCCGGGCGCATCCAGATCCCCATCAGCACCAGGTAGGCCAGGGTGAAGATGAGCAGAGAACCGGCGGTTTCGGCCAGCCCGGGGGGCAGGAAGACAGCCATCAGAACCGATCCGTCGGTGCCCTCGATAAGCCCGAGGGCGAGGGCGATGAAATAGGACGATATCAGAATGCGGATCAGGTTCTGGCCGTTCTGGTTGAGCCTTTCCGGGGCGGGGTTGTCCATTGCGATGTCCTAGCTGTGTTCGCACAGAGAAACTGGGGGTGACAGACGCAGATGTTCCAGGAACACCTGTCCGCATTATGCCTTCCCGATCGTGTCAGAAATTCGGACGGAACATGGCAATACCGAGGCACCGGCGTTCGGAGGTTTTCCGGCTCGGCAGGTGTGAGGGCAGGCGGCGGGCGCTATGGCGCCGGCGGTTTTGCCGCTTCGGGGGCGGGCTCTTCCTCGCGGTCCTGCTCGGCGATCCGGGCCACCGAGACAACCTCTTCGCCGCCGGAGGTGTCGAACACCTTGACCCCGCCGGCCGAGCGCGAGCGGAAGGAGATGTCCTTCACCGGGCATCGTATCGACTGGCCGGTGGAGGTGGCGAGCATGATCTGGTCGTCCATCCCGACGGGGAAGGAGGCGACGAGCCGACCGCCGCGCAGGCCCTTGTCGATGGCCAGCACCCCCTGGCCGCCACGCCCGCGCACCGGGTAGTCGTGGCTGGAGGAAATCTTGCCCAGGCCGCGGGCGGTGATCGTCAGAATCAGATCCTCGGCCGCGCGCATCTCATCGAAGCGCTCTGGCGCCAGCTGCCCGGGCTCGGCGGTTTCCTCTTCCTCGCCGGGCTCTTCCTCCGGCGCCCCGGCCTGGG
>JALSGY010000198.1 GCA_026982515.1 Paracoccaceae bacterium | reverse complement strand
CACCTACCTCGACTGGCGCGGCACCATCACCGCCTACCGTGCGGGCGAATAGCCACGCTCCTGCACCCAAATACAGATTTTTCTTGACAGATCACTCCAATGGGCAGACAGAGCACCATCCGGCCGGCCTTCTGCCGCGTGAGCAGACCGGACCTTCGCCACGGCGAAGGTGACCGCAGGCAGCCGGACAAACCAGTTTCCCGATTCACGCAGGGGCTGTCGCGAATGCGGCCCAGGGGCAATCCGGCCCCGCGCCGGCATCTTGCGAAACCCTCAGCGCGACCTGCCCGAAAGGGGCTGGCCTCGCCTCACTCATGCGGGATTTCCCGCCGAAAGGAATATCCGAGATGGATTTCGACATGCTGGGCCTGGCCCCGCGCCTCGTGGCCCGACTGGCCGAACAGGGCATCACCCGACCCACCCCGATCCAGGCCCGGGCCATGCCCCATGCCATGCAGGGGCGCGACGTGATGGGCCTGGCCCAGACCGGCACCGGCAAGACGGTGGCTTTCGGGCTGCCGCTCATCCACATCCTCGCAGCCCAAGGCACGAAGGTGGCACCGAGAACCGTGCGCGGCCTCATCCTTGCCCCCACCCGCGAACTGGCCGGACAGATCGCAGACAACCTGCAGGCCTTCACCCGGGGCAGCCACATAAAGGTGGGCCTGGTGGTGGGCGGGGTTTCGATCAATACCCAGATCCGCCGCCTCGAGCGCGGGCTCGATCTGCTGGTCGCCACCCCCGGGCGGCTGCTCGATCTGCTTGACAGAAATGCCGTGAGCCTGGCCGAGACGCGCTTCCTGGTTCTCGACGAGGCCGACCAGATGCTCGATCTGGGCTTCATTCACGCCCTGCGCCGCATCGCCCGGCTGCTGCCGGCCGAGCGTCAGACCATGCTGTTTTCCGCCACCATGCCCAGACACATGGGCGAGCTGGCCGACACCTACCTCACCGATCCGGTGCGCGTCGAGGTGGCCCGTTCGGGCCAGACCGCCGCGAAGGTCAGCCAGTCGGTGCATTTCATCGCGCAGAACCAGAAGAAGGAGCTGCTGATCGAGCTGCTCGATGCCCACCGCGACGAGCTGGCGCTGGTCTTCGCCCGCACCAAGCACGGCGCCGAGAAGCTCAAGCGCAACCTCGAGGCCGCCGGCTTCGCCGCCGCCTCGATCCATGGCAACAAGAGCCAGGGCCAGCGCGACCGCGCCATCCGCGCCTTCCGCGAAGGCCGCACCCGGGTGCTGGTGGCCACCGACGTGGCGGCCCGCGGCATCGACATCCCCGGTGTGCGCCATGTCTACAACTTCGATCTGCCGAACGTGGCCGAGAACTACGTTCACCGGATCGGGCGAACCGCCAGGGCCGAAGCCGAGGGCGCGGCCATCGCCTTTTGCGCACCCGACGAGATGGGCAGCCTGCGCGCCATCGAGAAGCTGCTGAAGACCGGCATCGCGGTCACGTCCGGCAGCCCGTGGGAAACCGCGCCCGCCGCCAAGCCCCGGGGCAGCCGCCCAGGCAATTCCGCCCGCCGCCCGCGCCGCTGGAAAGGCAAGCGCCGCGCGGCCTGACCCTACTCCTCGCCCGTCACCTTGCCGCGCAGGGCCTTCACCTCGCCCCGCAGTTTCTTGGCCTTCAGCCGTCGGCGTTTCGCACCCGGGGTGGGCCGCGTGGGGATGCGCCGGCGGGGGCGATCCAGTGCGCGGCGCACCAGCTCGGCCAGGCGCTCGCGGGCAATCTCGCGGTTGCGGGCCTGGCTGCGGGTCTCGTCGCAGCGGATCACGATCGCCCCGTCTTTCGTCCAGCGCCGGCCGGCCAGCCGCCTCAACCTCACCTTGACGGCCGGGCTCAGGCCGGGTGAGCGCGCCGCCTCGAACCGCAGTTCCACCGCGGTGGACACCTTGTTGACGTTCTGCCCGCCCGGCCCCGAAGCGCGGGTGAAGCTTTCGGTCAGTTCCCAGTCCTGAAGGATGACATTTTCGTTGATACGCAGCATGGCCCTGGGGTGCGGTGCGGCCCGATGTGGCGGGTGGCATGAAACCGGTGCGAAAAGGGCCGCCGGTCATGGCGGCCCTTCGAGTTTTTCGGAGATGGGCCAGTTAGAGCAACCGCCCAATCGGAAGCGCCCGGCCTTCCGGGCTGCCTTCAGGCCATGGCCCTCCCGACTGTTCCGACACCTCTCTCCAATATCACTCTCGACACTGGACCACCTCCTTTCTGCTGTTTTCCGATAACAGGGAGCGTGGCACAGATTTTGTGTTTGTCAAAATATTTTACACAACCCGTGCCAACATCCGGCTCACGATGATGCGAAATGGAATCAGCGCCACCAGCGCCAGGGACAGTTTCACCATCCAGTCCGCCACCGCCAGAGAGACCCACAGCGGCGCCTGCGGACCGGCCCCCAGAAGCGGTAGGATCTCACCCGCCCAGGATACGTCATTGCCCGGCTCAAGGAAACTCAGCGAGGCCGAAAAGGCGATTGAAAAGAACAGCATGGTGTCCACGGAAGAGCCCACCAGCGTGCTGGCCAGCGGTGCGCGCCACCAGCTTCCCTCGCGCAGCCGGTCGAAGATCGCCACATCCAGAAGCTGCGCCGTCAGGAATGCCAAGCCCGATCCGAAGGCGATCCGCCAGGTCACAAGCGGGCCGAATTCCCCCACGATCTGCGTGCCCACCAGCGAAGAGGCCACACCGACCAGGAAGCCGGCAAAAACCACCCGCCGCGCCAGCGCCGGCCCGTAGACACGGTTCATCACATCGGTGACGAGAAAGGCGAAGGGGTAGGTGAAGGCGCCCCAGGTCAGCCATTGGCCGAACAGGAACTGCACCAGGATGTTCGAGGCCAGCACGATGCCGGCCATGGCCAGGATGCCGGGAAGGATGCGTTTCATTTTTCAGGATCCGTTTTGACAAGGTCGCGGAGACTTGGCCCCTTGCTGTGCGGGGACGGCGCCTCCTAACGTCATTCGGCCGGCAGATCAAGCTGTTCCGACAGCCGGTACTCGACAAGCTCGGTGCGCTGGAACGAGCGGAAATTGTCATCGGAGATCATGGTCAGAACGATCTCGCCGGTCACGTCGCGCCACACCGCGATGCCTTCGAGGTTGTCATGCTGCCCCACGCGCGATTCCAGCAAAACCTCCTCACCGGTGATGCTGTCGCCCTCTATGGTGAAGCGCCGCACCCGGCTCTGGAAACCGAAGATGCCGGTGAGATAGCGCTCCAGCAGGTAGAACTTGCCGTCCGGCCCGAAATCCGCCCCCACCGGCAGGAAGCTGCCGCGCCGCGGGATGGAAAAGGGCTGGTCCCATCGCCCGTCGCGAAAGCGGTAGACGGGGAAGGGC
>JALSGY010000197.1 GCA_026982515.1 Paracoccaceae bacterium | reverse complement strand
GCCGGCCGGCACGGTCACGGTGCAGGTGCCCAGGAGCGCCGGGCATGAGAATGAGCCCTTCTACCCGCAATCGCTGGAGCGCGGCCGCCGCCCGGGTCGCGTGCGGTGATGCTGGCAGTGGCCGAGATGTCCCCCTCTCGGGCACCCTGCCGGGCAGCGATCAAGGGTGTTTTCACCCGCGAGGCCGAGGCGGTGATGCGCCAGTTCGGCATAGAGAGCCTGTCGTCTTCGCAAGTCGGTCGTGCCACCAGGCTGCCGGACGAGGAGCTGGAGGCCCGGGCAGAAATCGCCCCCTCGGGGAGATCCGCTATCTCTTTCTCGATGCCCGTTACGAGAAGGTGCGCATCGGCGGCGTGGTTCGTGATGCCGCCGTGCTTTCGGTCATCGGTATCGGCCCGGACGCGCGGCGCCGGGTGCTGGGCGTCTCGGTGGCCCTGTCCGAGGCCGAGGTCCACTGGCGCGCCTTTCTGGAGAGCCTGCAGGCGCGTGGCCTGCGCGGGGTGGAATATGTCGTCTCCGACGATCACGGCGGCCTGCGCGCCGCGCGTCGGGCCGTGCTGGGCGGGGCCAAATGGCAGCCTCGCGCTCAAGTAGCGCAAGCGGTAGCGCCTCCGGAAATGCCCAGTTCCACCTGGCCCAGAATGCCATCTGTTACCCGGCAGTGGTTTGCCCTGCAAACCATGAGAGGGCATCACGCCCCGAATGTCGCCACGGCCAAGCGTATCGGCACCGAGCTGCGCGCCGTCTGGAATGCCTCCGACCTGGCCAAGGCGGAGGCCGCTCTGGCGAAACTGGTGGAAACTTACCGCAACGCAACCCCCGAAGCGGGTCGAATGGCTGGAGGAAAACGTGCCCGAGGGCCTGACCGTCTTTGCCTTGCCCGACCACCACCGCCGCCGCTTGCGCACATCAAACCCGATCGAGCGCGCCATTCAGCAGGAACTCAAACGCCGCACCGTCAAGGTCAGGGTGTTTCCGAACGAAGAATCACTGGAACGCCTCGTCAGCGCCGTGCTGGTCGAGATCGACGAACGCTGGGCCGTCGACACGAAAGCCTACATCAAATGGGAATGCCAGGATGACTGAGCCAACCAAATCCGAATTTCCAGACAACAGGTTGCGTGATCGCCGAACACTTCTACGCGCAGCCGGAACCGGTCAATCCGGAGATTGAGCGCGACGATGCCCTGAAAGCCTTTTTCGGTGCGACCGGTGCCGATATCCGCCATGGTGGCGTGCAGGCCTATTACGCGCTACAATCCGACCATGTGCAGATGCCGCCGCTCGAGTGCTTCCGCGACAGCGAAAGCTATTACGCCACGCTGGCGCACGAGATGACGCACTGGACGCGCCATCCCTCCCGCCTGAACCGCGATTTGGCCGCAAGCGCTTTGGCGATGAGGGCTATGCCCGCGAAGAGCTGGGGGCTGAGATCGGTGCTGCCTTCCTCTGTGCAGAACTGGGAATCACGCCCGAAGTGCGCGAGGATCACGCCGCCTATATCGACAGCTGGCTGGCCATGCTGAAGAACGACAAGCGCGCCATCTTCTCCGCCGCCGCCCATGCCCAGCGCGCGGTCGATTATCTGCCTCCTTGCAGCAGCAGGATATCCGCGCTGATCACGCAACCTGTTGTCCGGGAATTCGGATTTGGGCTGATCAGTCATCCTGGCATTCCCATTTGATGTAGGCCTTTGTGTCGACGGCCCAGCGTTCGTCGATCTCGACCAGCACGGCGCTGACGAGGCGTTCCAGTGATTCTTCGTTCGGAAACACCCTGACCTTGACGGTGCGGCGTTTGAGCTCCTGCTGGATGGCGCGCTCGATCGGGTTCGAGGTGCGCAAGCGGCGGCGATGGTGGTCGGGCAAGGCAAAGACGGTCAGGCCCTCGGGCGCGTTTTCCTCCGGCCATTCGGCCAGTTTCGGGGCCGCGTCGCGGTAGCTGGCGACGAGATCGCTCAAGGCGGCCTCCGCCCTGGCCAGGTCGGAGGCATTCCAGACGGCGCGCAGCTCGGTGCCGATACGCTTGGCCGTGGCGACATTCGGGGCGGATGTCCTCTCATGGTTTGCAGGGCAAACCACTGCCGGGCAACAGATGGCATTCTGGGTCAGGTGGCACTGGGCATTTCCGGATGCGCTACCGCTTGCGCTACTTGAGCGCGAGGCTGCCATTTCACGCCACCGAGCACGGCCCTTCTGGCGGCGCGCAAGCCGCTGTGATCGTCGGAGACGACATATTCCACCCCGCGCAGGCCACGCGCCTGCAGGCTCTCCAGAAAGGCGCGCCAGTGAACCTCTGCCTCGGACAGGGCCACCGAGACGCCCAGCACCCGGTGCCGCGCGTCCGGGCCGATACCGATGGCCGAAAGCACGGCGGCATCACGAACCACGCCGCCGATGCGCACCTTCTCGTAACGGGCATCGAGAAAGAGATAGCGGATCTCCCCGAGGGGGCATTTCTGCCCGAGCCTCCAGCTCCTCGTCCAGCAGCCTGGTGGCACGGCCGACCTGTGAAGACGACAGGCTCTCGATACCGAACTGGCGCATCACCGCCTCGGCCTCGCGGGTGAAAACACCCTTGATGGTCATCTCGGCCACCGCCAGCATCACCGCACGCGACCCGGGCGGCGGCCGCGCTCCAGCGATTGCGGGTAGAAGGGCTCATTCTCATGCCCGGCGCTCCTGGGCACCTGCACCGTGACCGTGCCGGCCGGCGTGTCGATCCGCTTGGGCTTGGTGCCATTGGCATAACCCCGGCGGCTGGCCGTGCGCAGGTTCATGGCCCGCGCCGAGAAAGCGTTCGCGCTCGATCCGCATCGCCAGCTCGAACGCCCGGCGAAGATATTCGCCATGTCATCCGCACCATGTTCGATCAGCCGTTCCAGGATGACCTCGAGCCCTGTATTCTTCTCTCTCTGTCCATTCCCGGCCCTCCACGGTTGGTCTTGCAGCTCCATGGAATACCGGAACGGACCGTCCCTGCCGGGGCACGCCCCGGCAGGGGCCCACAGCGCAATCTCCAACAAAATTTCCAGACGTCAGGGTACAGTACCAGTGAGCAGCAACACTGACGACAGCAGGAGCGCCGCCCGATCATTCCGTACACCAGAATTGACTATGGTTCAGGGGGGCTCAGGCACAGGCCTGAAGCCATGCTCATGTCCGATATGGAAATCATCACCGATGGTGGCCGTCGCTAGGGCCTGTTGACGTTCACTTGAGATGAAGAACGGTGGCTGCGAGGGCGATGAAGGCTTTGAAGCTCTGATCTGTTTTGCATGATCGCATGGCAATGCCTCTGTTTTCCTTGAGTTTTCCAAAGTAATTCTCGATGAGATGCCGCCA
>JALSGY010000196.1 GCA_026982515.1 Paracoccaceae bacterium | reverse complement strand
GCCCCCCCGTCTGTGGTTTTTCCATAACCTGTCAAGGCGCAGACGTTTCCATCTCCACGGCCGGTGCGGGGTTCAGGCAGGCCTCCAGCCGGGAAAAGCTGGCGCTCGTGCCGTCAGGCTCATCCTCAGCGAAGAAGGCATCCAGTTTCGGCCAGGCCTCGATGGCCGCGTCGATTTCCGGGTCGGTGCCCGCCGCGTAGAGGCCTGCGCGAATCATGAGCTCGTTGCGTTCGTAGGTGCCGAGGCGCTGCCGGGCCCTGGCGATGAGGGCGTTTTCGGCCCCGCTGGCCGCGTGGGGCAGGGCGCGCGAGACGGAGCGCAGCACGTCGATTGCCGGGAATCGGCCGCGCTCGGCAATCTCGCGGCTGAGCACCACATGACCGTCGAGCACCCCGCGCAGGATGTCGGCCACCGGCTCTTCCATGTCCGAGCCGGCGACCAGAACATTGAACAGGGCGGTGATGTCGCCCGCCCCGGCGCCCGGTCCGGCCCGTTCGCACAGCGCGCTGATCAGATGCGCGGTAGAGGGAGGATAGCCGCGCATGGTGGCGGGCTCTCCCGCCGCCAGCGCCACCTCGCGGTGAGCATCGGCAAAACGGGTAATCGAATCGGCGATGAACAGCACATGGCGCCCTTCGTCGCGGAAATGCTCGGCCACAGCCATGGCCGTCCAGGCGCAGCGCCGCCGGGTGATTGCCGACTGATCGGATGTCGCCGCCACCACCACGGCCCGGCGCATGCCTTCGGGCCCGAGGATGCGCTCCACGAATTCCCGCACTTCGCGGCCGCGTTCTCCGATCATGGCAAGCACCACCACATCGGCCTGCAGCCTGAGCGCCAGCTTGCCCATCAGCGTGGATTTTCCCACGCCCGACCCTGCGAAAATCCCGATGCGCTGGCCGCGGACGATCGGCAGCAGGGTGTTGAACACCGCAAGCCCGGTTTCCAGCCTGCGCCCCAGCCCGCGCCTTTCCGTCGCCCCGGGCGGGGGGGCGCGCAAGGGCCGGGCGTGAGGCCCGCGCAGCAGCGGCCGGCCATCTAGCGCCCTTCCATACGGGTCGATCACCTTGCCCAGCCATGTTTCATGCGGGGCCATGTCATTGGCGCCAAGCAGGATCACCTTGTCGCCGATCTGGAAGCCCTCGGCATTGCCGTCAGGCAGAACGGTAACCAGGTCTCCATCCAGCTGCAGCACCTCGCCGCGCGATGATTCGCCCCGTGCCTGGGGAAACGAGACCAGATCACCCAGGGCGGCATGGCTGGACAGGCCGGAAACCTTGATGATTCCGCCCCCCACCTGCTGGATGCGCCCGACCCAGCGTGAAAGCGACAGGCTGGCAATTTCGGCCTCCAGGGCTTCGAATCCTGTGGATTTCACGGCGATTTCCTTTCCTCCAACAACGGTTTCTTAAAGGAATCGCGGTTAAGCCTTGGTTGAAACCGCACGAGGGAGAACCCCCGTTGTTCCAGAGGCTGGAAATATTCGACATGGCGCAAGGGCTGCTTCGGCATGCCACTGCGCGCCAGTCCGTCATCGCCGGGAACATCGCCAATGCGGATACGCCAGGCTATCGCGCCCGTGATGTGGCGCCGTTTGCGGAAACCTATCGTGGCGCTGGTGAGGCCGGGTTGCGCACGACCCGGGCACAGCACATCCGCCCTCAGGCCCGTGGCGGGGAACTGCCCATCGTCGCGGCCTCCGGCACCACGGTTGCGCCCAATGGCAATGACGTCTCGCTGGAAAGCGAAATGGTGAAGGCGGCCGAGGTGCGCATTCAGTATGACATGGCGATGTCGGTCTACACCAGTGCGCTGGACATCCTGAAGGCCAGTATCGGGAGGGGCCGCTGATGGATGATCTGTTCAGCGCCCTCTCGGCATCTTCCAGCGGGATGGAGGCCCAGTCGCGCCGCCTGCGCTTCGTGTCAGAAAACATCGCCAATGCCGATACCCCCGGTTACCGGCGCAAGCTGGCGGTGTTCGAGGCGGTCGTGCAGGGCGGCGGGCGTGATACCGTGCAGGTAAGGACAGGCCCGGTGCGGCTCGACCGTTCGGAACTGGCCAGTATCTATGATCCGGGCCATCCGCTGGCCGATGAAACCGGGCGCTACCTGGGTTCGAACGTCGATCTGGTGATCGAAATCGCAGACGCCCGCGAGGCGCAACGCAGCTACGAGGCCAATCTCAAGATGTTCGATCAGGCACGGCAGATGACCCGCAGCCTGTTCGAATTGCTACGCCGATAAGGAGACCAGAATGGATATCCGATCAGTACAGGCGGCACGGCAGTATGCCGAAACGAGCCAGGCAATCGCCCCCAGGGCGCAGGCCCAGAACGGGCCCGACGTGGCCGCAATGGCCCGCGATTTCGCCGCCACGCTGAAGGCGGGTGAAGAAACCGCACTTTCGGCCATGACAGGCGGGGCTGATCCCCAGTCCCTCGTGCTGGCGCTGGCACAGGCCGATCTGGCCGTCCAGACGGCGGTGACGGTGCGCGACAAGGTGGTGGAAGCCTACCAGGAAATCCTGCGGATGCCGGTGTGAAAGATGGATGAGTTCGTCTTCTATGACACGCTCAGGCAGGGCCTGTGGGTTTCCGTCACCATTTCGGCGCCGATCCTCGGAGTTGCGCTGCTGGCGGGCATTCTCGTGGGTCTGTTCCAGGCGCTTACCTCCATTCAGGAACTCACCCTCACCTTCGTTCCCAAGATGGTGGCCATCGTGGCGGTGTTCTGGGCCACGATGGGCTTCATGACGGAAACGCTGCGGACCTTCTTCGTTGACGGCATCGTGCCGCTGATCGTCGGGGTCTGAACCATGGGGGTGAGCGAATATGTGGCGCTGAACCGGCAGTCCGGGCTGATGCGCGAGATGCAGATCGTGGCAAACAACATCGCCAACATCTCGACGACCGGCTTTCGCAAGGAGGGGCTGCTGTTTTCCGAATTCGTGGTGCGTACCGGCGACGGGCCATCGATTTCAATGGCCAATGCCAACGTGCGCCTGACCAGTCCGGTGCAGGGAACCATGACGCAGACGGGAAACCCCTTCGATCTGGCTATCGAGGGTGAGGGGTTCTTCATGGTGGAAACGCCGGGGGGAAATCAGATCACCCGTGCTGGCAGTTTCACCCCCGGCCCGGAGGGAGAGCTCGTCACACCCGATGGCTACCGGCTGCTGGATACGGGCGGGGCGCCGATATTCGTGCCGCCCGATGCACGCGCGGTGACGGTGGCGGCGGACGGCACCCTTTCTGCGGACGGCCGCGCGCTGGCGCAGATCGGGCTCTACCTGCCGTCCGTCCCGGTTGAACTGACGCGCCAGGATGGCGTGCGCTTCTCGGCG
>JALSGY010000195.1 GCA_026982515.1 Paracoccaceae bacterium | reverse complement strand
ATGCCCCGGAAATAGCCCTGCAGCATGTAGAGCGCTACCGGGATGGTGGTCACCGGATAGATCATCACGATCCCGGCGATCGAGTTGCGCAGCCCGGTCATGGAAAAGGCGATGTAGATCGGCAGCGCCAGCACGATCATCGGCACCATGTAGATCAGCAGGATCGAGCGCGACAGCCCCGCCCGGCCGCGAAAGCGCAGCCGCGCCACCGCATAGGCACCGGGCACGCTGAACAGCAGGGTGATGAACACCGTCAGCACCGAGACATAGAACGAGGTCCACATGTAGCGGCCGAAACCGAAATCGGCGAACAGCTCGCGGTAGCTGCGAAACAGCTCCATCCCGCGGCCAAGTTCCAACGAGAAGTCGAGCGGGTTGGCCAGCAGCTCCTGCTGGCTCTTCAGGCTGGTCATCACCATGACGTAGAAGGGAATGGCGACGATGGCGGTGAAGAAGACATAGCCGAACGCAGTCAGAAAGCGGATCACCGCCTCCTCGAACTCGTGGCGCGTGAGCGCTCCGCGGGGAATCCCTGCCAGCATCGCCATGAGCGGCCAGGACAGTCCCAGCCCGAGCGCCACCGCCACCACGAGCCGCCATAACGGATCCGGCGCGGGCTCCACGATCACCGGCGCCCAGGCGAACCCAAGAACGAAGATCAGCCCCACCGTGAGCCCCGCCACCCGCCACCTGCTGCCAGCCCCGGTGGCCAGCAGCCCGCCCAGCGCTCCGGCCAGAATCGAGCCCGCCAGCCCGGGGCGGTAGGCGTCACCCGTGGCGAAGCTGAGCACGACCGACAGCGTCGTGGCTGCCACCAGCGCCCACAGCACGCCCAGTACCGGGCCCGTGACATAACCCCGCCTCATGGGGTTCCTCCTTCATCTTGCCCGAAATACTCCCGCCGGAGGCATGAAGTCTGGCGTGCGTCCCTCACAGCCCTTCCTCCCGGCTGACATATCTGAAGAACAGGATCGAGAACAGGATCAGGCAGCCGAAGATCACCACCGCCACGGCCGCCCCCGCCCCGATGTCGGACACCGCGAAGGCCTGCTCATAGACGTTCACCGTCAGCGTCCGGGTGCCGGCATTGCCTCCCGTAAGCAGGAAGATGTCGTCGAACTTGTTGAAGGTCCAGATGAAGCGCAGCAGGAACAGCACGCTGAGGATCCCCAGCAGCATCGGCAGCGAGAGATAGCGGAACTTCTGGAACGGCGAGGCCCCGTCCATGTCGGCGGCCTCGTACATGTCCTCGTCGATGGATTGCATCCGCGCCAGGATGAACAGGAAGGACAGCGGAAAGTAGCGCCAGATCTCGAATACCGTGACCATGATCAGCGCCAGCGGCTTCTGCCCGAAGAAATTGATCGGGGCCTCCGTCACCCCCATCTGGATCAGCAGCGCGTTGGCCGAGCCCGAGAACGGATCGAACAGCGTCACCCAGGTGAAGGCCACGGCGATCACCGGCGAGACATAGGGGAACAGGTAGAGCCCGCGCAGGATGCCCTGCCCCCTGAAGGACCTGTTGAGCAGCAGCGCCGAGAACAGCCCCACCACCAGCGCCCCCAGGGTGCCGAAGACGGTATAGAACACCGTCACCCCGAGCACCCCCCAGAACTGGCGCCCGTCGAAGACGCGGCGGAAGTTGTCGAGGGTGAATTCGGCATTGGTCAGGACGTTGTCGGAACTGCCGCTGACGGTGACGGGGCTGTCCTTGAGCCGCGCGCCGCTGTCGAAGAAGGCCTGCCCCAGTTCCACCGGCATTCGCAGCCTGTCGCGAAAGCCGCCCTCGATGTCGCCGAAGGCGCAACGCAGCACGCGCCCCTGCAGGCTGCAGCGCGGGTCGAGTTCGGTGATGGTCAACCCCTCCGGCAGCACGTCCTCCAGGACCACGTCGCGGATGGCCTTGTCCCGGCTGGAGTTGCGCAGCCGGTATTCCAGCGTGGCCGCATCTCCCGGCGCTTCGGGCCGGCCGCGCAGCGCCTCCTTGACCACCGGCACCGGGGCGCGCAGATCGGCCAGCTTGACCGGCTTGAAGCTGATCCAGAACACCGCCAGCAGCGGCAGCACCACCACCAGCGAGACGCTGAGGATGGTGGGCAGCAACAGGCCCCAGGCCAGACGGGCCTCACGGCGCATCAGCGGCCCGGGGCCGGCGGGAGGTTGCATGGATGTCATCTCGGGGCTCCGCTCGGACATCGACTGCCCACGCCTGGCGGGAAAACGGCCGGCAGCGTGCCTCCGCCGCCGGCCTTTCCGCCCGCCGCTACTGGATCTTGGCCAGTTCGGCGTTCAGCGCCTCGACGGTGGCGGCCGCGTCGCGCACCCCGTCGATATACTCGCGCACCAGACGGTTGATCACCTGGCTGTTGATGATCTTCGAAGCCAGCGCCAGCTGCCCTTCCTTGACCCCCCAGCGCTGGGCCACGTCGAGGCCGCCGACGATCTCGTCGATCATCTCCTGCGCGTAGAGCTCGCTCAGCGGTGCCTTGCGGTCCACGCCCACCGGCAGCTCCGACCAGGCCTTGACGAAGCGGGTCGGATCCGACTTGTCGCCGCGGCGCACCGGGAACTTGCCCTCGGGTGCGATGGCGAGCGTCTGGGTATAGCCTTCGTCCATGGAGAACTGCACGAAGTCCATCGCCGCTTCGATTTCCGCATCGGCCGTGATGCCGAAATAGCGGATGTCGGCCCAGGCCGCGCCGTCGGGGTTGGAGGGCCCGGCGAGGTTGGTCACGATGCCGGTCTTCGAGGCCAGCTCGCGCGAGGTGGGATCGTCGTTGATGGTCGGCGGGGCGCTGTCGCGCAGCCCGGCAAGCTCGTCGAGGATGAAGGGCGACCAGATGATCATCGCCGCCTTGCCCGCGAAGTAGAGCTCGCGCGACTGCTTCCAGTAGAGATCGCCCGGCGGCGAGGCCTCGGCGATGGTCTTGTAGAACTCCAGAACCTCGGTGGTTTTCTTCATGTCGAGCGGCTTGAAGCCGTTTTCGTCCACCGGGCTGACACCATTGGCGAGGAAGACATGTTCCAGCACCTGGCTCATGAAGTTCTCGTCCACCTTGGTGGCGGCGACGAAACCGTACATCTCGGGCGGGTTGTGCAGCTTGGCGATCGCCGTGCGGATGTTGTCGTAGGTGTTGGGCGCGGCCAGGCCGGCGGCATCGAACAGATCCTTGCGATAGACGACCATCTGCGTCCAGCCGTCCACCGGCACCGAGGCATAGCCCCCCTCGACGGCGGCCATCGACAGTGCGCCGGGGGCGAAGGTCTCGCGGCCCAGCGCCTCGATCACGTCGCTCGCGGCATCGGTATCGAGGATGCCCGCCTCGGCCCATGGCAGGGCGTATTGCAGCGGGTGGTA
>JALSGY010000194.1 GCA_026982515.1 Paracoccaceae bacterium | reverse complement strand
CGATATCGGTGACATCCTCGCGCACCCCCGGCACCGAGGAGAACTCGTGCAGCACGTTGTCGATCTGCACCGACGTGATGGCCGCGCCCTGAAGCGAGCTCATCAGCACGCGGCGCAGGGCGTTGCCGAGGGTCAGGCCGAAGCCGCGCTCCAGCGGTTCGGCAACGATGGTGGCCTGGCGTGCCGGATCGTTGCCCGGTTTCACTTCCAGCTGGTTCGGCTTGATCAGTTCAGCCCAGTTCTTGTGGATCATGCGTGTCTCCTCAATTCCTGTTCCCTGGCCCATGTCCCAAGCGGGGGAACGCCCGAGGTTCAAAATGACGGACTCGGGCCACGAAAAACCGGGGCCCGAGCATATTTCCCAGTATCAGACGCGGCGGCGCTTCGGCGGGCGGCAGCCGTTGTGCGGGATCGGGGTCACATCACGGATCGACGTGATGTTGAAGCCGACGGCCGCCAGCGCACGCAGCGCGCTTTCACGGCCCGAGCCGGGGCCCTGGACCTCGACCTCGAGCGTCTTGACGCCGTGCTCCTGCGCCTTGCGTCCTGCATCCTCGGCGGCCATCTGCGCGGCATAGGGCGTGGACTTGCGCGAGCCCTTGAAGCCCACGGTGCCGGCCGACGACCAGGCAATGGCATTGCCCTGCACGTCGGAGATCAGGATCTTGGTGTTGTTGAACGAAGAGTTCACATGCGCCACACCGGCGGCGATGTTCTTGCGTTCCTTGCGCTTGATGCGGGTCTTGTCGCGTGCCATGTTCCTGCGCCCTCCTTATTTCTTCTTGCCGGCGATGGGGCGCGCCGGGCCCTTGCGGGTGCGGGCATTGGTATGCGTGCGCTGGCCACGCACCGGCAGATTGCGACGGTGACGCAAGCCGCGGTAACAGCCCAGATCCATCAGGCGCTTGATGTTCATCTGCACTTCACGGCGCAGGTCGCCCTCGACGGTAAGGTTGCTGTCGATGTACTCGCGGATGGCAACGATTTCGGAATCCGAAAGCTCGTTGACCCGGCGGGACGTGTCGACCCCGACAGCCTCGCAGATCTGCTCGGCCGTGGAGCGGCCAATTCCGGTGATGTAGGTAAGGGCGATGGGCACCCGCTTTGCAGTCGGGATGTTTACGCCGGCGATACGTGCCACGTGTCTTTTCCTTTCGTTGCGGTTCCGTAACTCCAGAACCTTTTTTCACAACGTAGGCCCGCAGGCTTGTGCCAACGGGCCGCAGCTGAATTTGCGGGGTCGCGCGGGGCGCGCACCCCCGTTTTCAACCCGATTCCCCTGACGGGATGCGGTGCTTTACGGAGTCCTGACGCGCCCGTCAAGGCCCATCTGCGAATCAGTCCAGAACCGCCGCGATCGAGGCGGCAACCTCGTCGATGTCGGCCAGCCCGTTCACGCTGCGCAGCTTGCCCTTGCAGTAGTAGTAGCCGATCAGTGGCGATGTCTTCTTGTAGTATTCCATCAGCCTCTGGCGAAGGCTCTCCTCGTTGTCATCGGCGCGTCGGATGAATTCGGTGCTGCCGCAGGAAGGACACTTGCCATCGGCCGGTACGGGCCTGGTGACCTCGTTGAACACCTCGCCGCAGCTGGCGCAGGTTGCCCGCCCGGTGATGCGGGCGACGAGCGCCTCGTCATCCACCTGCATCTCGATCACCGCATCCAGCCTCTCGCCGTGGCGCTCGAGCAGCTCTTCCAGCGCGTCGGCCTGGGCAAGAGTGCGGGGAAAACCGTCAAAGATGAAGCCCCCGGCATGTTCGGCCTCGAGCCTTTCCTCGATCAGGCCGATGACGATCTCGTCGGTCACCAGATCGCCACGATCCATCACCTGAGCCACCCTGCGGCCCATCTCGGTGCCCGACGTGCGCGCCTCGCGCAGCATGTCGCCGGTGGAAAGCTGTATCATGCCACGCTCTTCCACCAGCCGCCGCGCCTGGGTCCCCTTGCCCGCGCCCGGCGGCCCTAGAAGAATGATGTTCATCGTCTGGCTGCCCCTTTCCTTGCCGTCTTGCCACTCTTGCCGCCACGGCGCCTGCCGCGCAGCTGGGATTTCTCGATCAGCCCTTCATACTGATGTGCCAGCAGATGGGACTGGACCTGCTGTATGGTGTCCATGGTCACCGAGACCACGATCAGCACCGACGTGCCGCCGAAGAAGAACGGTATGCCCAGCTGGGCACGCAGGATCTCGGGCAGCAGGGTGACGGCGGCGAGATAGAGCGAGCCGAGAACCAGGATTCGGGTGACCACGTAGTCGAGATATTCCTCC
The DNA here is from genome assembly GCA_026982515.1 of Paracoccaceae bacterium. Lineage (GTDB taxonomy): Bacteria > Pseudomonadota > Alphaproteobacteria > Rhodobacterales > Rhodobacteraceae > S012-89. The sequence continues at coordinate 1,098 of JALSGY010000194.1, read as the reverse complement.
GTCTTCTTTCCCGGGCGGATACCGGGGATGAAGCCGTTCTGGTTCTTCAGGTTCTCGGCCACGTCGTCTGTCTTGAACGATACGTTGAAGGTGTAGAAGAAGGTGAAGAAGATCACCATGGCGGCGAAGAACAGAAGGTAAAGCGGCTGGCCGGGGCCGAAATAGGCGAGGATGGTGGACATGACCGGCCCGGTCTGGCCGCCCGAGAACGTGGCCAGCGTCGTTGGCAGCAGCAGCAGAGACGAGGCGAAGATCGCCGGGATCACGCCCGCGGGGTTGACCTTCACCGGCAGGTGGGAAGAGCCGCCATCGTAGATCTTCATGCCGACCTGGCGCCGCGGATACTGGATGTGGATCTTGCGCAGAGCGCGTTCCATGAACACCACGAAGGCGATCACCGCCACGACCATCACCATCACGCCGATGATCACGGCCGGGCTCAGCGCGCCGGAACGACCTGAAGCGAAGAACTGGGCCAGAGCCGCCGGCACCTCGGCGATGATGCCGACGAAGATGATCAGGGAAATCCCGTTGCCGATGCCGCGGGCGGTGATCTGCTCGCCCAGCCACATCAGGAACATGGTGCCGCCCACCAGGGTAACCACCGCGGAAATGCGGAAGAACCAGCCCGGATCGGTGACGATGTCGCCGGCCTCGAGGCTGACGGCCAGGGCATAGGCCTGAAAGGTGGCCAGGAACACCGTCCCGTAGCGGGTGTACTGGTTGATCTTCTTGCGGCCCTGCTCGCCCTCCTTCTTGAGCTGTTCCAGCTGCGGGACCATCGCCGTCATCAGCTGCACGATGATCGAGGCCGAGATGTAGGGCATGATGCCCAGCGCGAAGATGCCCATCCGCGAGATGGCACCACCGGTGAACATGTTGAGCATGCCGCCGATGCCGGTGGCGGCCTGTTCCATGAAGTCGCGCAGCGCCTGCCCGTCGATGCCGGGGACCGGAATGTAGGTGCCGAGGCGGAAGATGATCAGAAGGCCGAGCGTGTAAAGGATGCGCTGACGCAGCTCTGTGGCCTTGCCGAACGCGCTCCAACTGAGGTTGGCGGCCATTTGTTCTGCTGCAGATGCCATTCAGGGCCTCTCC
>JALSGY010000193.1 GCA_026982515.1 Paracoccaceae bacterium | reverse complement strand
TTCTGGAAGACGGGGTGGTCGTCGAGCGCGGCCGCCACGAAGAGCTGCTGGCCCGCGGCGGGCGCTACCGGGCGATGTGGCAGCGCCAGGCGGCGGAAGAGGGAAAGGCCGCCTGAAGCGCCCCGCCCCGGTGCCACGCGCGCATGGCTGGGCCATCCATCCGGTATCAGGGGCAGGCGGGCCTTGGGCGGGTTCGACCGAGCGCAGGTTCCCTATTCGGCGGCCCGGAGCGGGGATTTCCCGCCGTCCTTCCTGTTGCTGCCCTCGCCGCTTTTCCCTTCTTCCGGCTCGTCCAGCGGCTCGGCCCCGGTCTCGACAAAGCGCGGCGCCGGCGTGGCGGGGGATTGCGGCGCTTCAGGGCGGGTCGGTTGTTCCGTCTCCCAGAGGATTTCCGGGCTCTTGACGCGGCGCGCGGCGCGTTGCAGCGCCAGATCGCGGGCAAGCGCGCTGCCGCCTCCCAGCGACAGCGCCCTGAGCAGGCTCACAGAGCGATAGGCCCCGGCCGAGAGCCATACCCTCAGCGCCAGCATGGACGGCGTGAAGATCAGTGTCAGAACGGTGGCGATGCCCAGCCCGAACACAACCGCGGTGGCCAGCTGTTTCCACCACAGCGAGGTGGGAGAGTTGAGGGTATAGCCGCCGGCGAAGAAATCGAGGCTGAGGCCGAACATCATCGGGGTGAGGCCGGCCATGGTGGTGATGGTCGTCAGCAGCACCGGGCGGATACGGGCCTCGGCGGTGCGGATGATCGCCTCGATGCGGGGCATGTATTTCGAATATTCCTGGTAGGTATCGATCAGGACGATGTTGTTGTTCACCACGATCCCGGCCAGCGCCACCACCCCGGTGCCGGTCATGATGATCGAGAAGGCCTGCCCCATCACCAGCATCCCGATCAGCACCCCGGTGGTGGACAGCACCACCGCCAGCAGCACCAGCACCGCGTTGTAGAAACTGTTGAACTGGGCCAGCAGGATGATGAACATCAGCCCCAGCGCGCCGGCAAAGGCCTTCATCAGGAAGGATTCGCTTTCCGCCTGGTCCACCATGTCGCCGGTCCATTCGTAACTGACGCCGGCCGGCAGCGGGTTTTCCTCCTGCAGCCACTTGCCGATGGTCCGGCGGCGCTCGTCGGGGGTGATCGGCACGCCGTCCTCGCGGGTCAGCCCGTCTTCCACGCCGGCCTTGACGTCGAAATAACGGCTCTGGTCCACCCGGTCGATCTGGGCCAGGCTCGCCACCGGACGGCGGGTGATGAAGTTGGACATCGGCACCAGCCCGTCGCGGGTGCGGATCTTCAGCGTATCGAGGGTGGAGAGCACCCGGTCTTCCTGCGGCAGGCGCACGCGGATCTCGATTTCCTCGTCTGCGCTGTCCACCCGCATGGTATCGAGCAGCAGCCCGCGGGTGACCAGCTGCACCATCCCGCCGATGGTGGCCACGTCGGCGCCGAAACGGCCGGCCTTTTCCACGTCCACGTCGATCTGCCAGTCGATGCCGGGCAGCGGCAGGGTGTCCTCGACATCCTTCAGGCCCGGCAGCGTGTCGAACCTGTCGCGCACGATCTCCACCGCCTGTTTCAGCGCTTCCCAGTCGTCGCCCTTCAGCCGCAGCGCCACCGGCTTGTTCGATGCCGGACCCATGGACAGGCTGAGGATTTCCGTGAAGATGCCGGGAATCTCCGCCAGCCGCGCCTCGAGCCGCTGCAGGATCAGGTTGCCGTTCAGCTGCGGGTCGTTCCTGCGCTTCTCCCACGGGGTCAGCTCGATCTGGATCTGGCCGATGGTATCGCGCGGGGTGTTTGCCCCGCCGGTGTTCTGGTTCAGCCCCCCGGCCCCGGCGAAGGCGAAGACGCTTTCGATGCCCTCCGTCTCCAGCACGATGGCCTCGGCCCGGCGCACCAGCGCATCCTTCTCGGCCAGCGAAAGGTTGCCGCGGGCGCGCACGAAGATGATCGCCTGTTCGGGCTCGGTATCGACGAAGAACTCCACCCCGCGGTTGTTCTCGGCGTAATAGCCGAAAACGGAAACCACGAAGAATCCGATCGCCAGGATGGAGACCACCGGCATCACCGGATTGGCGACGATCAGCTTGATGAACCAGCCGAAGGCGGTGCGGCGGCGGCCGGCGCGCACGCGCCGGGGGCGGCGGGTGATCTTCGCGGCGCTCAGCGTGACGGAGGACACCACCGCCGCCAGCAGGAACAGTGCAGCCCCCGGCAGCAGCGCCAGGGGCCCCTGCAGCGGCGCCTTGCCGCCGAACAGGTAGCCGGGGTTGAGCATCTGCATCGCGGCCACGAACAGCAGGTAGAGAGAGGGCACCACCAGCAGCGCGCGCACCGGCCAGGGCAGGGGGCGCAGCAGGCGGGCGGCATTCTCGAAGCTGCGCGAGATGCGCCCGGCCACGCCCCCCACCACCGGCAGGTAGATCAGCGCCACCAGCAGCGAGGCCGAGAGCACGAAGATCAGCGTCACCGGCAGCATGCCCATGAACTCGCCCGGCACCCCGGGCCAGAACAGCATCGGCAGGAAGGCGCACAGCGTGGTCGCGGTGGACGAGACGATCGGCCAGAACATCCGCTTGGCCGCCTCCACATAGGCGTGCATCGGCCCGGTGCCCTCGCGGATGCGCCGGTCGGCGTATTCGACCACCACGATCGCCCCGTCCACCAGCATGCCCACGGCCAGGATCAGCCCGAACATCACGATGTTGGAGATGGTGATCCCCATCACCGCCAGCAGCGCGAAGGTGAGCAGGAACGAGGTCGGGATCGCAAAACCCACCAGCAGGGCCGAACGGGTGCCGAGGCTGGCCAGCACCACGATCATCACCAGCGCGATCGCCGTGAGCACCGAACCTTCGAGCTGGCGAACCATGGAATCGACGATGATCGACTGGTCGTTGGAAATCCCGGCCCGGACCGCGCGCTGCAGCTCCGGCGGCCAGCCGGCGCGTTCGGCGGCCACCTCCTGGCGTACCAGCCTGGCGGTCTCGATCAGGTTGTAGCCCTTGCGCTTGACGACCTGCAGCGCCACCGTGGTTTCGCCGTTGTAGCGTGCGGTGCCGGTGCGGTCTTCGAAGGTCAGGCGGATGTCGGCCAGATCGCCCAGGGTGACCACGCTGTCGCCATTGACCTTGACGGGCAGGTCGTAGACGTCGCGCTCGTCGTTGAAGGAAGATGGAATCTTGACGGAAAACGCCCCGGTGGCGGTTTCCACCTCGCCGGCGGCGATCAGCTGGTTGTTGTTACGCACCACCGAGATCAGCTCGGCGGCGGTGACGTTGTAGGCCTCCAGCCGCAGCGGGTCGATCACCACCTCGAGCATCTCGTTGCGATGGCCGGTGAGCACCGCCTCGAGCACCGGCTCCAGCCCC
>JALSGY010000192.1 GCA_026982515.1 Paracoccaceae bacterium | reverse complement strand
CGCCGCCGCCAACGCCTACACGGCGAAAACCTGGGGCCCCGACCGGGTGTTCGGCTTCTCGCCGATCCCGGCCATGTCGATGGTCTCCTACGCCGCCGGCTCGCGCTATCTGTCGCTCCTGGGCGGCACCTGCATGAGCTTCTACGACTGGTACTGCGACCTGCCGCCGTCCTCGCCGATGACCTGGGGCGAACAGACCGACGTGCCCGAATCGGCCGACTGGTACAATGCCGGCTTCCTGATCCTGTGGGGCTCCAACGTGCCGCAGACCCGCACGCCGGATGCCCATTTCTACACCGAGGCGCGCTACAACGGCACCAAGTCGGCGGTCATCACCCCCGACTATTCGGAGGCCTCCAAGTTCGCCGACATCTGGCTGGCCCCCAAGCAGGGCACCGACGCGGCGCTGGCGCTGGCCATGGGCCATGTGATCCTGCGCGAGTTCCACCTCGACCGGCAGGCGCCCTACTTCCAGGACTACGCACGCCGCTTCACCGACATGCCGATGCTGGTGCGGCTGGAGGAAAAGGACGGCAAGTTCGTGCCCGGGCGGATGCTGCGGGCCGAGGACTTCGGCGACAAGCTCGGCCAGGACAACAACCCCGAATGGAAGACCATCGCCTTCGACCGCGCAACCGGCGATCCGGTGGTGCCCAACGGCTCGGTCGGCTTCCGCTGGGGCGAAGAGGGCAGGTGGAACCTCGAGCAGCAGGCCGACGGCAAGGATGTGGAACTGCGCCTTTCGCTGATCCTGGAGGAAGACCGCGACGACGTGGTGGCGGTGGACTTCCCCTATTTCGGCGGCATGGCGCATGAACACTTCACCAGATGCGACCACCCCGAGGTGCTGACCCGCAAGGTGCCGGTGCGCAAGCTCAAGCTGGCCGACGGCGAGGCCTACGTGGCCACCGTCTTCGACCTGTTCTGCGCCAACTACGGGCTGGACCGCGGCCTGGGCGGCGACTGGGTGGCCCGCTCCTACGACGAGGACATCCCCTTCACCCCGGCCTGGGCCGAGAAGATTACCGGCGTGCCGCGCGACCGGATCATCACCGTGGCGCGCGAATTCGCGCTCAACGCCGAGAAGACGGAAGGGCGCTCGATGGTCATCATCGGGGCGGCGATGAACCACTGGTACCACATGGACATGAACTACCGCGGCGTCATCAACATGCTGGTGATGTGCGGCTGCATCGGCAAGTCCGGCGGCGGCTGGGCGCATTACGTGGGCCAGGAGAAGCTGCGCCCGCAGACCGGCTGGCAGCCTCTGGCCTTCGCGCTGGACTGGGCGCGCCCGCCGCGGCACATGAACTCCACCTCCGCCTGGTATGCCCACACCGACCAGTGGCGCTACGAGACGCTGAGCGCGGGCGAGATCCTCTCTCCCACCGCGCCCGAGGGCGACTGGAAGGATCTCAGCCTGATCGACTACAACATCCGCGCCGAGCGGATGGGCTGGCTGCCCAGCGCGCCGCAGCTGAAGACCAACCCGCTGGAGGTGGCGAAGGCGGCGAAGAAGGCCGGCAAGGACATCCCCGAATATGTGGCCGAACAGCTGAAATCGGGCGCGCTGGAGATGTCCTGCGAGGATCCGGACGCGCCCGAGAACTGGCCGCGCAACCTGTTCGTGTGGCGCTCCAACCTGCTGGGATCGAGCGGCAAGGGGCACGAGTATTTCCTCAAGCACCTGCTGGGCACCGATCACGGGGTGATGGGCAAGGACCTGGGCGAGGAGGGCCGGCAGAAGCCGGTGGAGGCGAAGTGGCACGACGAGGCGCCGCAGGGCAAGCTGGACCTGCTGGTGTGCATCGATTTCCGCATGTCCACCACCGCGGTCTATTCGGACATCGTGCTGCCCACCGCCTCGTGGTACGAGAAGAACGATCTCAACACCTCGGACATGCACCCCTTCATCCACCCGCTGCAGGCGGCCGTGGATCCGGCCTACGAGTCGAAATCCGACTGGGAGATCTTCAAGGCAATCGCCAGGAAGTTCTCGGAGATCGTGCCGGGCTATCTGGGCGAGGAAACCGACATCGTGGCCCTGCCCACGCTGCACGACACGCCGGCCGAGATCGCCCAGCCGGAGGTGCGCGACTGGAAGAAGGGCGAATGTGACCTGATCCCGGGCAAGACCGCGCCCAACTACATCCCCGTGGAGCGCGACTATCCCAACCTTTACCGCCGCTTCACCTCGCTCGGCCCGCTCATGGAGAAGGTGGGCAACGGCGGCAAGGGCATCGCCTGGAACACCGAGACCGAGGTGCATCACCTGAAGGAGCTCAACGGCGTGGTCACCGAGGAAGGCCCCACCAGGGGGCTGGCCCGCATCGAGAGCGACATCGACGCCGCGGAGGTGATCCTGATGCTCGCCCCCGAGACCAACGGCGAGGTGGCGGTGAAGGCGTGGGATGCTCTGTCGAAGAACACCGGCATCGACCACACCCATCTTGCCCGTCCCAAGGAGGACGAGAAGATCCGCTTCCACGACGTGGCCGCGCAGCCGCGCAAGATCATCTCGTCGCCCACCTGGTCGGGGCTGGAAAGCGAGGAGGTGTGCTACAACGCCGGCTACACCAACGTGCACGAGCTGATCCCCTGGCGCACCCTCTCGGGCCGCCAGCAGCTCTATCAGGATCACCTGTGGATGCGCGCCTTCGGCGAGCAGTTCTGCACCTGGCGTCCGCCGGTGGACCTCAAGACGATCACCGAGGCGGTCAACGCCTCCGAGCGTGACGGCGAGCCCTATGTGGTGCTCAACTTCATCACCCCGCACCAGAAGTGGGGCATCCACTCCACCTATTCGGACAACCTTCTGATGCTGACGCTCAACCGCGGCGGCCCGGTTGTCTGGATTTCGGAGGTGGATGCGAAGAAGGCCGGCATCCAGGACAACGACTGGATCGAGCTTTACAACACCAACGGGGCGCTGACCGCGCGCGCGGTGGTCTCTCAGCGGGTGAAGGAGGGCATGACGCTGATGTATCACGCCCAGGAGAAGATCGTGAACACCCCGGGATCCGAGCAGACCGGCAAGCGCGGCGGGATCCACAACTCGGTCACCCGTGCCACTGTCAAACCAACCCACATGATCGGCGCCTATGCGCAGCAGTCCTACGGCTTCAACTACTACGGCACCGTGGGATCGAACCGCGACGAATTCGTCATCGTGCGGAAAATGAAAAAGGTCGACTGGCTCGACCGGCCCGCCAAGAAGGAGGTGTGAGCAATGAAAGTTCGTGCACAAATCGGCATGGTGCTGAACCTGGACAAGTGTATCGGGTGTCACACCTGTTCGGTCACCTGCAAGAACGTCTGGACGAGCCGCGACGGCGTCGAATATGCGTGGTTCAACAATGTCGAGACGAAGCCCGGCATCGGCTATCCCAAGGA